>JAGPUU010000126.1 GCA_018067325.1 Amphritea sp. | reverse complement strand
TTTTTATTGACGGGCAGAGGTTCCCCGCTCAGCATCGACTCATCGATCAGGCTGCTGCCCTCCTCTACTAAGGCATCTACTGGAATCTGTTCACCGGGACGAATACGCAATGTTTCGCCTACTTCAACCAGATCCAGTGGCAGGTCCAGCTCTTTATCATTGCGGATTACCCGTGCTGTTTTGGGTTGCAGATTGAGCAATCGTTCGACCGCTTCTGAGGTCTTGCCCCGGGCGCGAATTTCCATCGCCAGGCCAAAGTTAACCAGACCGATGATCATTGCACTGGCTTCGTAGTAAAGGTGGCGAGAACTTTCCGGCAGCATCTCAGGAAACAGTACTACTGCAGTGGAATAAAGCCAGGCCGCTCCGGTCCCCAGTGCTATCAGGCTGTCCATAGTTGCGGAACCGTTTTTCAACGAGGACCAGGCGCCGTTAAAAAAGTGGCGTCCCGGAAACAATAAAATACCTAGTGTTAGTAAGCCTACCAGGCCCCAGATAATCTGATCCTGGGAGGAGCGAATGCTCATCTCATCCATCAGCATCCCTGCGATCATCAGTGGAATACCCACACCGAGCGCCAATAGAGTATTACGGATGTGGGCCTTGTACTGAGCGGCCTGTTGGGCTTTTTGTCGAGCCCGGTCTTCAGCGTCATTGCTGGCAAGCCGGCCACGGTAGCCGATCTCTGTCAGGGCGTTAATCAGGTTGTCGCCGCCGATAGAACCTTCTACATTCAGGCGTCTCTGGGGGAAATCGACTAAAGCCTGTTCGACATCAGGCAGGGCGTTAATTTTCTTCTCAATTTTTTTAACGCAGCCAGCGCAACTGACATTTTCAAGCAGCAAGGTAATAGTCATACTGTTTTCTCAGAAACGGTTTTCTCTTAGATAAAGCATAGAGCTTCCAGTGACTGTAAGGTCAATCGACAGTTGCATTTTTTCTGAGAACGGGCGAATCTGTATAGGAATATGAGAAAACCATAAGAGAATCTGACCTGTTTTGATCTGCCATCGAGCCCTTCTAATCCTATTGCTTAGCGTACTGGCTCTTAGCCCTGCGGTTGCATCGATTTCGCCTGATGTGCCTTTTATGGCATCGCATCAGACGATGGATTGTAATGGTGATAGCTGCGATATGGTTGATGAGGATTGTTGTGAAACGGAGCTGCCGGGGTGTTGCCTGCAGCTATCAGTGGCACTTTTTCTCTGGCCAGCCGATTTTCATGGGTTTTCATCAGCTCAGAGCCCCCCAGCCTGGACTCTGTCAGCCTACCATTCGGCAATCTCTCCACCGGTATACCACCCTCCTCGCACAGCGACCTTATCTGTTTAACACACTGATGAATTAATCACTGTCTGAATGAAAATAGACGGAGTTCAGTATGAACATTTCTCAGGCTGCAACGGCAGCGGGACTGACCAGTAAAACCATTCGCTTTTATGAGCAGCAAGGGGTTATTCCTCCCGCTGCCCGGTCGGCTAATGGTTACCGGATTTATACTGAGCAGCAACTGGATAGCTTGCGTTTTATCAAGCGGTCCCGGGATATGGGCTTCTCATTGGATGAGAGTCGGGAGCTGTTACAGCTATCGCTCGATCCCTCCCGAACCAGTGCAAGTGTTAAACAAAAAGCAAAGCACCAGATAACCAGGATAGACCAGCAGATTGAAGCGCTGCAGCAGATGCGCTCATTGTTGGAAGCCGCCGCAAACCGCTGTCGTGGTGATGAAAATGCGGAATGTCCTATTTTAGACCAGTTAAATGGCGTGGCTGTCGATACCGATAGCCCGGAGTGAAAAATGAAGAAGATTGTCTTAATTTTAGTCGGCCTGCTGGGCCTGACACTCAATAGTTATGCCGCTGATCCTGTGTGGCTGGAAGGCAAAACAGATAAGCAGTATGAGATTACGGTTTACCGTAGTGCTAGCTGTGGTTGCTGTAAAGGCTGGATTAGTCACCTGAAAGATCACAACTTCAGTGTCAAAGATGTGGTTGTAAACGATGTAAACCCTCATAAACAACGCCTTGGGGTGCCTTCGAAAGCGGCGTCCTGCCATACCGCAGAAGTAAATGGCAAAGTGATAGAAGGCCATGTTCCTGCCCAGGATATTAAACGCCTTCTGGCCGCTGACAACGATATCCGGCTACTAGCGGTGCCGGGGATGCCCTCCGGCGGGCCGGGTATGGATACAGCGGGTGCTCGTAAGGATTCCTTTACTGTCTATTCGATGGACAGTCAGAATCGGGTGGAAAGCTTCAATCAATATTCGGATTATTAAGATGAAGAGCTTAGTGATATTGATAAGCGTTATTTTACTGAGTGGCTGTAGTGACTCTGAACCCAGGGTTGAAGGGCGTTGGTATAGCCAGTCGCAGGTAGATATGGGGAAGCGGTTATTTATTGATAACTGTGCCGAGTGTCATGGTGTCGCAGCGCAGGGAACCAGAGATTGGAATAAGCCCGAAGCGAATGGTAAATACCCGCCGCCGCCTTTGAATGGTAAAGCGCATGCCTGGCATCATCCGTTAAAAGGTCTGAAGCAATCCATTACTAATGGCGGGATTGCCATTGGTGGTAGTATGCCTGGGTTTGGCGATAAACTTTCCGATGCTGAGACTGACGCTGTGATCAGTTTCTTTCAAACTAAGTGGCCGCAACCAACCTATCAGGCTTGGATTGATCGAGGTGGGTTAAACTAACGCCGGTAAGGATAAAAAAATCCCCCCTAAAGTTGCGTGGGCTGTTCAATATCCGTACAGTAGCGACCTTGCCAGAAATCCGATCTCAGTGAGAGGTCGGGGAGTGGGAAAGAGAGATGGTTGAAAAAGTATATCTGAGCGCACAGGAATTGCTTGAAGATTCCTACCGGTTGGCGCTGGAAGTCTATAATAGTGGCTTCCGTCCTGATTTTATTGTGGGTGTCTGGCGGGGTGGTACTCCGGTTGGCATCGCAGTTCAGGAACTGTTGGATAACCTGGATGTAAACACCGACCACATTGCGATTCGAACCTCTTCTTATACGGGTATAGGTACTCGTAATAAAGAGGTGCGCGTGCATGGTCTGGATTATCTGGTCCGTAACATCAATCAGTCAGACTCTCTGCTGATTGTCGATGATGTATTTGATACAGGCCTGAGTATAAAGGCGGTGATCGATACATTGAGAGAGAAGGCGCGTCTGAATGCGCCCCATGATATTCGGATCGCAACACCCTGGTTTAAACCGGTCAACAATAAGACCGATCTGGAACCTGATTACTACCTGCATAAATCGGAAGACTGGTTGGTTTTTCCGCATGAGCTGCAGGGATTGAGTCGGGACGAGATGATGGCGAATAAGCCCGGTTTAAAAGCAATTTTTGAGGAATACGGCGTCTGACACACTGATGTGAAATCAGCGTAACCGTAAGTCCAGAAAGTGAACCCTGAGCGTTGATATGAAAGTGAAGATTTTTCTTTGCTTAAAATATCTACAAATGCCAATGAATGCGGTATAATGCCGCGCATTTTACGCCCCTAACATTCGAGTGAAGAAATGGCTGACTTATCACACTACCGTAACATCGGTATTTTCGCCCACGTAGACGCGGGTAAAACTACTACGACCGAACGAATCCTGAAGCTGACAGGTAAAATCCATAAAACTGGTGAGGTTCACGATGGTGAATCGACTACCGATTTCATGGAACAGGAAGCTGAGCGAGGAATTACTATCCAGTCTGCGGCGATCACCACTTTCTGGAAAGATCACCGCATGAACATCATCGATACTCCTGGGCACGTTGACTTCACGGTTGAAGTGTATCGTTCTCTGAAAGTTCTGGATGGCGGCATCGGCGTATTTTGTGGTTCTGGTGGTGTTGAGCCTCAGTCAGAGACTAACTGGCGTTATGCAGATGAGTCGGGCGTTTCCCGTATCATCTTCGTAAACAAGCTAGACCG
>JAGPUU010000124.1 GCA_018067325.1 Amphritea sp. | reverse complement strand
CACCATCATTTTCTTGCTCCAGTGATTTGAGACGAATCTCCCGGACACTCTCCTGACCCTGTTTGTTTCGTAACACCATCAACATATCGGCCTGCATATCACCCCAGCCTAGATCACGTTGCTTAGCTTCCTGGGAAATCTCCAGGCCGCGCTCTTCCGGTGTTTGCGCCATCAGCGGCGTACTAACAGCCAAGACCGCAGCCAAAATTAGATTCATAGAACTACTTAATTTCATCAGTCTCTCCTTGCTCAACGGCAAGCTTTGTTTCTTCTTTAACGCCATCCAGTTTCATTAACAACGGCGGCAGGAATAGGAAATCGACAATCAGTGCAATCAGAATTGTCAGGGCAGTCAAAAAGCCCATATCCGCATTAATCTTAAAGCTTGATTGCGCCAGTACCATAAAGCCAGCCACCAACACAAAAGTTGTGATCCATAACGCCCGGCCTACACTACCAAAGGCATATTGTACGGCGGCAACGCTATCCGCGTTTCGCTCTCGGCGAGCGTGCAGATATTTACTCAAGAAGTGCACTGTATCATCCACCACGATACCCAGCGTCATACCCGCTACAACAGACAGACCCAAACCAACCTGGCCATCAATCAGATACCACATGCCAAAGCCCATGGCGGCCGGTGCCAGGTTAGGAATCAGGCTGATAAAACCAAAACGTACCGAGCGTAACGCAAATCCCAGCAACAATGAGATTAATACCAGCGCCATCGCTATACCTGACAACATACTGACAATGTTACGCTGGCTGATATGGGCAAACATCAAATTAGGCCCGGTAATCTGAGCTTCCAGTCCCGGTGCATTGTCGATAAACCAGTTCTGAATCCGCGTTTCAAGCAGCACCAGCTCATTACTGGTCATGTTATTAAAGGTACCGACAAGCCGAGTAGAAGACTTATCCACATTCAACTGATTATTAAGATCCAGTCCATAGGGCAACGACATCTCATATAGCAGCAGATATTGCGCAGATAGCTCGCGACTCTGCGGCAAGCGATAATACTCGTCATCATCCCCGTGCATATTCTTGTTCAAGCGCATCAGGGTATCGGTGATGGTATTAACATGATCGGTCTCTGGCTGTGCACGCAACCACTCACTAAAATCACCTAGCATTGAAAGATAAGCCGGATCATTAATACCACTGGATTCACCGCTGTTAACGGAAATTTCCAACTGAGTCATACCCGAGAGGTTATCCTGCATGAAATCTGTCGCCTGTCGGAATGGCACAGAGGTATCAAAATACTTAACAAAATCGTCATTCAGCTTATTTTGCGGCAGGAAGACAATCAGGCTAACCATTATCACGCTCATCAACGGCAACAGTAATTTGCGTTTGCCGGTAACAAATCCCGCCAACGAACGCATATAATCATTATCTTCTTCAGTGCGTACTTTAACCTTGATGGGCAACAACATCAGCAGCGCAGGGAACAGAGTCACCGACAATATAAATGCCAACATTACACCGGTCGCGACGATGTTACCCAGATCGCGAAAGGGTGGTGAATCTGAGAAATTCATACTGAGGAAACCGATCGCCGTCGTCACACTGGTTAGCATGATCGGCTGAAAATTAATCCGCAGACTGTCCAGCAATGCCTTTTTCTTCTCAACACCGTGGCGCATTTCGTAGAACATCGTACTTAATATATGGATACAGTCAGCCACCGCTAGAGTCAGAATCATAGTCGGCGCACCGGCAGAAGGCCCGGTAAGGAACATTCCGCTCCAACCTGCCAAGCCCATAGCACCGGCGATACTGGCTGCAATTATAACGACTGTCGAAATTGTACCGGTAAAGGTGCGCAGCAGTATCAACATTAAAATGATGACCACTCCGAACATAGCGGGAACAAGTGTCGCGTTATCATTCAGTGAGGCTTCGGCAAAACTGTTATTCATCATTACGATGCCTGACAGCTTGATCTCCAGGCCCGGATTTTCAGCCATATATTTCTGCTGAATTTCGCGCACTTTTGCAACCACTTCAGGCACTTCAGCAACCGGATTCACCCCAGGTAGCTGCACCGTCACATTCACAACCGTGACATGCCCCTGCGCTGAAATCAGCTTGCTGAGCATCAAAGGTTCATTCAACGCGATTATTTTAATACTCTGCAGCTTTTCCGATGTGAGCTCAGCATCTTCCATCACCAGGTCTTCGACGATCATGTCGTCTTCTTCAGCCCAGGTATGCTGGAAGTTGGTAACTGAATCAACACGGGTCGAATAGGGTATTTGCCAGGCATCGGTGGTGATCTGGCCGATAACATTCAGCGTTTCTTCTGTAAATACATTGCCGTCAGCTGGCGCAATTATAAACGCGACATTATCGCTCTTGTTATAGATATTCTGCATCGACTCATAAGCGATCAGCTGCGGATTATCCGCACTGAAAAACACCCGGTAGTCACTTTTGAATACCAAATTTTTAGCACCCGCTGCGGCGCCCACTACCAGCACTAGTGCCGTCAACAACACCAAGAATGGATGTTTGAGGACGAAACCAAATAATTTATCCTTCATACCCTTGCCTATACTGACGAATCGTCATTAATGTGTTTTAAAAAACGACGCAAGCGTCGCAGTTTTATTACTCTTCAGCTGCAGCGTAAATCAACACTGCAGCGCCTGTTCCTGAGCATCCAGAAGGCCTACCTCAGGAGCAAAAACTTCACTTCGAAGCCGGTCTAGTGTTTGCGTGTAATCAAACGCTGAAAATAAAGGTTGCCATTGCAAGCCATCCAACATCAGATTCACATTGGCCAACAACGCCTGTTCACTCTGCATCTGCGCCCGAATGCCGCACTGTTCAAAATCTTTGCTCAGCAATGCAATAGTACCGAATGCCGATGACCAATTGGCAAACGCAATTTGTTCAGGAGCCAGGTTGTTCGGGTTATTACACTCACCGTCTGCCAACGCCTGACTAATAATACTGATTATGCCGGTGGTCAAACTCGCCTCAAGTTGCAGATGCATCTCACGATTACGCGTCGACGACTTTTCTGTAACCCCCGGCGATTTAGCCGAGATAACCAGCATAAACATCATTGGATACAGTCGAGAATAGAGAAGATAAGCAAAATGAATCGCTATAATTCGTTCTCGGGTAGTGCCCTCAAATTTTCCGGCACGCATAAACAGCGCCCCAAGAAT
>JAGPUU010000115.1 GCA_018067325.1 Amphritea sp. | reverse complement strand
GGGTTGAGCAAACCCTGAATAATCTTAAAGATAAAGGTTACCGATTAGCGGTTGCAACGGGTAAGAGCCGAAGAGGGTTGAACAGGGTCTTTGATGATACTGGTCTGGAATACCTTTTTGAGACGTCCCGTTGTGCGGATGAAACGACTTCGAAACCTCATCCCCATATGCTTGAAGAGATACTTGAGGAAACAGGTTTAACCTCTTCTGATGCCGTTATGATTGGTGATACGGAATTTGATTTGGAAATGGGTGTCAGAGCAGGAATGGATACTATAGCGGTTAGTTATGGTGCTCACCATGTTGACCGACTGACAGCCTATAATCCAGTACTGATAATGGATCGCTTTCCAGATTTGGAAAGCTGGTTAGTTGAAAAGTCCCCCAATCGAATATAAAAGTTAAGTCTATTAAGGAGAAGTACGTGGGCTCAAATCCCTGGGAAGCGGAAGACGGCAAGGAAACTGAAACAGTAAAGCCGCAGGAAACCAAGACGAAAGAGTGGCGGTTAATCGAGCGCTCGATGATGGGGATGCAAAAAGAGCAGCGCAGCGCCCGTCGCTGGGGAATCTTTTTTAAGCTGCTCACATTTGGCTATCTATTTGTGATTTTGGGTATCTACCTGTTTGCCGACTCCTTTGCGCCAGATATGGATGAAAGTGGATCACATACTGCTGTAGTGCAGGTTAAAGGGGTTATCGCGGATGGTGAAGAAGCCAGTGCGGATGCGATCATTTATGCACTACGAAGAGCTTTTAAGGCTGAAGCGTCAAAGGCTGTGATTCTGCGTATTAATAGTCCAGGCGGAAGTCCGGTTCAATCGGGCTATGTTTATGATGAAGTAAAACGTCTACGGGCACTTCACCCTGAGAAGAAAATATACGCTGTTATTACCGATATTGGTGCGTCCGGTGCATACTACATCGCTGCTTCTGCAGATGAAATCTATGCAGACAAGGCGAGTTTGGTGGGGTCTATCGGAGTCGTATCGTCCGGTTTCGGCTTTGTTGATCTGATGGAAAAAGTGGGTGTAGAGCGTCGTAACCTGATCGCGGGAGAGAATAAAACTTTTCTCGACCCGTTTTCGCCATTATCTGATAAAGATCGTGCATTTTGGCAGACCGTATTGAATACCACCCACGCGCAGTTTATAGATCAGGTGCGTAAAGGGCGGGGGGATCGTCTGAAAGAAAACGATCAACTGTACAGTGGTCTGGTCTGGACTGGTGAACAAGCGGTAGATCTTGGACTGATCGATGGGCTGGGAAGTAGTAGCTCAGTTGCACGTGATATTATCGGTGCAGAAAAGCTGGTTGATTACACACCTAAAGGGACTCCCTTTGAGCAACTGGTCGATCAACTCGGAGTGAGTTTTGCAAAGAGTATGGCTACGCAGTTAGGCCTCAATGGTGCTGTGCAGTTGCGTTGAGCGACTTGTTGCACCAACATACTAAAAGGCCGGTACATTAATGTACCGGCCTTTTTTATTTTGGAGCCGCTCCTGTTTAGTAAGGGAGGGTCCAGACATTTCGCTGCACTATCTTTCGCGCATATGACCGTTCTATTGCCCGCAGAGAATACATCAGACTTATTCGCATCTTCCTTCGCTCTATGAGCTGATATTGGTTTGGCTATCTGCCTTTTATAATCTGTTCTGGAAAAAATTTAGTGTAATTGAATGGTGACTTATTGGGGGTGCGGGTAAGCAACTCAGAAACGTTATATCTTCCTATTTTCTATGTTTCTATCTTAGCAGCAGATTGTTAAATAGTTTGCCACTCAGTTGATCTATAGTGTTATCTGAGCGTAGCGCTATTTATCACAACGGTTCTTATTAGAGGTTTAAAGTTATGAGTTATCCAATCGAAGGGTCCTGTCAGTGCGGTGGTGTAAAATATCGCTTACTCGAAGCCCCGGTAATGGTAATGGCATGTCATTGTAAAGAGTGCCAAAAGCTATCAACCAGTGCTTTCAGTATTACCGCGATGGTGAAAGCCTCCTCCTTGGAATTTGAAGGAGAGATGAGCGAGTGGAGCAGGCCAGCAGATAGTGGCAATGTCAGTGGGGCTAAATTTTGTCCTACCTGCGGAAATCGTATCTATCACTTTAATCCTGATGAGCCGGATATGATCAAACTTAAGCCCTCGACCTTATCTGATACCAGTATTATCAGACCGACGGCCCATGTGTGGGTCAGCGAAAAGCAAGACTGGTATGACATACCTGAAGGCGTCAAAGTATTCGAAAAACAGCCTTGAGCATAGCGTGAGTCAGGTTTTTAAGCGGTTACTTAAACAGTGCTATAGATAGTTTGTAGCTGTTTATCGTGAATCTGGCTGGCAGGGGTCAGTGTCTTACGGTTCCAGGGAATAAATCCCAGAAACCAACAGCGCCAGAATCTCACCGATGCCTGTGGGTTCTCTTCAAGCAGCTGCTCAAGTGTTTGTGCTTTACCCAGCTCAATGCCTAATGCATCTTTATAAACCAAGTGGACAAACTTAGAGCAGAATTGTCGATCAGAATCAAAGTCGAAACCTAGATGATAAAGTGTGGTTGGAAGTGTTGCGGACAGTTTGTCGGCAGATTGCTTTAGTTGTTCTATCTCTTTTGAAGACAGCGGTTGCTGTAGGCGACGAATCATGACTTCGCCGTTACAGGTGCGGCTGAGGAATTTACGTAGTGGTGTTTTACACACAAAAGGAACCTTGCTCTCTATCACCATCCACTGATTGTCTTCCTTAATCGCAAATCCAACATGGGAGCTCCAGCTCCCGGTTCCTTTAGCAACCTGCTTATATAGAAAGGCATCAATTGAGATAAACAGGATGTCGCCTTCCCGAAGAGTGGCGATGACCTGTTGTTCAAGACTGTTAAGGTGGGTGTTTTTCATGTTCAATTCCGTCGTTGAGTAATTCGATGGAGTTGATTTTGTTAGTTTTGGGGCCTTTGTTGAATCTATAGATCAAAAGTATCGTATATAGATACCTTGCGGCTTAAATAACGTTGATGCCTTGGTTTTCCAGCATTCTA
>JAGPUU010000112.1 GCA_018067325.1 Amphritea sp. | reverse complement strand
GGTCTTTTCCGTCTTATGTCGCTATGAGTTAATTTACGACGAGGCAAAATAACTTGATAAAAGGCTCGGTGATACCCTTTTATAAGGGTAACGGCATTGAGAGCATCTGTGGGTGTTGGTATAGATGCGCGCTACGCTTAGTTGCTAGACGTGACTTCGTCACTTGCTAGATGTCGCTCCGCAACTTGCTAGAAAAATCAACGACTCTGCCCTCTTGAGGGCATTTTTATAATGCACTTTTTCTCGTATTGTTCTGCCTGAAAATACTGACCGGTTGTGAATGGATGCTGTGTTTTTTGGCAGTACATTTTTCAAGCACTTAACAAGCTATAAAAAGGTGAAAATATGCTCTCTAGCGAAGAAATGGAAGATATTGAAGAAGCAATTGAAGAAGGGCAGGATAGCATCTAAATGAATTTGGGCGGAAGCAGCACTTCCGCCTAGAATGTCGAACAAGTTTGTAGGTTAGACGTGACTTCGTCACTTGTTAGACTCAGCTCCGTCGCTTGCTCGTTTTATTTGTTCAACGCTCGCCCTGAACTTCAAAGTCATCGCTGAGTAATCGCGCTTCACCATCTTCTTCAATGACCCAGTGCTCTCTGTGTACTACACCAAAAGCTTTGTTCATGGTCCAGCTTGAACTGAGTATATAGCCCTGATCTTCAGCTGCTTCCCAGTTAACATTTGTGTATTCCACATCGGCAAAGCCTTTATCCATAATACCTTGCCAGAAGGCCTGAATTTCCTGGCGCCCTTTGAAAGTACCAAAAGGGCGGGCATCCATGACGGAGTCTGCCGTGTAGCGGGCTGCACAGCCGGCGGCATCTTGCTGATTAAAGGCTAGCTGCCATGTGCTAATACCGGCCTGGCATTTTGCTAATAGTTGTTGATCTGACATTCTGCATTCCTCTACAAGCTTAAGTTTTGCTGATAATAAATAGATAAGCAGAGAATAAAGATAATATTGAGATAGAAAAACAGAGGTATTAGAATTGAATGTTCTGTTTTTACGGACAATATTTGCGGATAGAAAAGATGAACCAACTTCGTCATATGTCAGTTTTTGCCCATATCGTGGAAACCGGATCGATCACCGCTGCCGCTGAGTCGCTGCAACTATCTAAGTCGGTCGTGAGTCAGCATTTGAAAGCCTTAGAGCAGGAATTGGGCATCACATTACTCAAGCGCACCACGCGCCGCCAAAGCCTGACACCGGCGGGTGATGACTTTTATCAACAGTGTAAGAAGCTAAATGAGATAGCTGACTCAGCCTGGCAGCAGGCCCAGAACACTTTGCAGGTACCTCAGGGATTAGTGCGAATTACCGCTCCCAATGCACTAATGGACACATTGATTGCTCCGGCTATCGGTAAACTGATGCAGCAATACCCGCTGCTTGAACCTGAACTGATTAGCAGTGATTCCCGATTGAATCTAATGATGGATGATATTGATCTGGCGATCAGAGCTGGCCCATCAAATGACAGTACCCTGAAGCAGCAACGTATCGGTGAATTTCGTGACCAGCTGTGTGCCAGCCCGGCATTGATAGAGCGAATTAACACTGAACGGGAAGGCATTAAACAGGCGTCCTATATTGCCAATACCTGGCAGGCGAACCAGATATGCCATGAATTCAGGCGCATAGCGACAAATAATACTGCTAAAGCTGAAGATGAAATTATTCGTTATACAGCACAAGCGAGGTGTAAAGCCGATTCCTTTTATACTTGCCTCACCTTGATACAATCGGGCGCAGGGGTGGGGATTATTCCCGATTTTATGATAGATAACCTCCGATCGCAGGTGCAGCCGGTTTTCCCTGGCTATCAGCTTCCGGTGAATCCGGTCTATGCACTCTACCCTTATAGTCAGAATTTACCTCTAAGCGTCAGAGTGTGTCTCGATGCCATCATAGGTACGTTAGACTGCTGAATCTTTGCATAGTCGCTTGCTCGATGTAGCATCGCGACTTAGGAATGGGTAGAAAAGATAATAACTCAGATCACTTTGATCTGGTGGCTAGCTATATTTGTTTAGAAATAGTCGAACCTGTTCAAACGCATCTTTAGCTTCATCTAATTCAGGTTCAAACAGGTGCCAGTCGTGCATCATTTCCTGCCATATTTGTAGCGTTACTTCCGTACCCGCGAGGCGAGCTTTGTTGGTATAGCGTCGTGCATCATCGATCAGACATTCAGAATCACTGGCTTGTATCAGTAATGGAGGGAGTCCTGCGAGGTCTCCATGAATCGGTGATATGACAGGATCATTGGGCCGAACCCGGGCGTTAATCCAGCCGATTAACTGCAGCATGGTTTTGGGAATTCGAACCATCGGCTTAAAGAAGCTTTGTAACATAGCATCGCGGTTTAAGTTTTTGATTATGCTGGGGCTGGATAGAGTGCTGTCAGTTGTCGGACAGAGTGCGACAGCGGCAACGGGTGCAGTTAACTGATTATCGCGAATCCAGGCCAGCAGACAGAAAGCCAGGCTAGCCCCCGCAGAATCGCCCACAACCAAGAGTTGTCGTGCAGGCTGTTCGCCTTGTGGGCCGTTATTCAGTAACCAGCGATAGATATCCTGGCAGTCTTCTATACCGTCAAGACGAGCATTTTCAGGGATTTTCCGATAGTTAACCACAAACACTGCAGCACCACTGATTTCGGCAAGCTTGCTGGTGATGATACGGTGACTTTGAGGGCTGCCCATCATAAAGCCACCCCCATGGATGTAGAGTAATCGCTTATCCGGATCTGCGTCTGCCGTCATAACCCATTCACCCTCAACCGGGGCAGCATCAGCACTGATAAAAGTTGCCGTAGTTGTGACTCTGAGACCGGCTTTATCCATCGCTTTTCGCATTGCCAGTAACTGCTGCTGTTTAGGAAGTTTGGCAAAGGCTGGATCTACATTGGTGAATTGTTTTTCAAGTTCAAAGTGGGGAGGCGACGCCGGCTTATCGTAAAATAGCGGCTCTCTAGGTGCATCATATTGTGATAAGTCTTCACCGGTAACGGCTATCTTAATGAAAGCCCAGAGCGCGATCAGCGCGATGATAATAAACAGGGTGAACCAGAGCATCGGTTTTCCTTATAGGGGATTTAAGTAGCTAGACCGCTGAACAAGTTCAGCTGGCTCGACGTCGCTTCGCGACTTATTCGTGGCTCGAAAAAACGCAAAAGCCTTCTTTAAATACTTGCCTATACTAGCAAAGTTGTACCTTCGTAAGGTAAGACGGGTGCGAAATAACTTTCCTTTTTACATAGGCGGGTAGTCAGATTATTATATATAGGACTAAGTGCTATATTTGATTGAGCTCATTACTTGAAAGCACGAAAGATAATTATGCGAATATTCAAGAACAAGGTGTTCAATAAACAATAAATGGGGTCAGAGTAAAATTAATACTTGGCCCTTAAGCCTTCCTTACGAAGTTACTAACCTTAGCCCCGCATCCATGCCAAATTAAGAAGGCCCTTGCGAGCCACGAGCAAGCAGCTTGCTGCGTTCGATCAACGAGCAACGGCCCTTATTTCTTAGCCCTTGCCGCCGATGGCGATACGCCAAAGTAATCTTTATAACAGTTACTGAAGTGACTAGTGCTGACAAACCCACTGGCCAGGGCAATGTTTGTAATGGTTTCATTGCTCTGTAACAACAAGCGCCGTGCATGGGTAATGCGCAGTTCTAGATAGTAGCGTGACGGGCTGGTCTCCAGATGGTT
>JAGPUU010000109.1 GCA_018067325.1 Amphritea sp. | reverse complement strand
CCCATCAACCTGTTCACCATAGGTATTAAACCCAACCACCCGGTGGCGCCTCATAAGGTCAGAGATCTGCTCACTCTCGCCTCTAAGCTCAGCTTCTAGCCGTCGAAGGAAACAATCACATCCAAGGGTTAACAGATGTTCTCCCAAGGAGTTTTCCTCCCGCGTCAGCTGCTGATCAAGCAGAGGGACCATTTCGCCAGGTTGCATCAACGTAAGCACAATACCGTTCTCTACTGCGCAATAAAAAGTCAGACTCAGGTCGTCATTTACGCTCTGTATCGATCGAATGAAATATTCTTCACCAATACGTACTGCAATCGGATTGAGTGCAAAGACGTGATGGTTTAGCTCTTCCAAAGGCAGACCCACCACCCGCGCATATTCCAGCGCTGCAGGCTCTGCATTGAGTTCCAGAACACGACGCTGATCACTATCTGCTTCTGTCACGACCAGTTTACTATCTCTGCTTTCCATATGGTGTCCACTAAACACCCTGAATTCACAACTGGTATTCACAAGAATAATGACGGCAGCATCGGTGTGAAAAGCACCGTTAAAGTAGACATGCGTGTTAGCAAGACAGATATCATCCCCTGCTGACCCACCGAAATGAGGGATGCTACCCAGCGCAGAATCCAGCGTAATCAATACTTTTTCTTCCTGGGTCGACAGGCCATCAAACAACGTCAGAGCAAAGCTATGATCTTTAATAGGCGCTATCTGCTGCGCCATACAGCGCTCAGACAAATCTTGTACCAAGCCCTGAGCATCATAGAAATTGAAATGGTCCAGACTTTCAATCAACACACCACTAACCGCAAATGCTTCGCGGGAAAAACCCACCGCGGAAATACAGCCCTGATCATATCCTTCTACGGTAATCTCTCCGGCGGTTGTACAACCGGCCACTAATACATCCTTGAACTGCTGTTGCATCGCATCAGCCAGGGTTTCAAGATCATATTCCACAGAACAAAAAAACAGGACGAAGTTAAGATCTGACCAGTTAAGTTGTTGGTACAACTGTTCAACGGCCCGCAATTCATTCCGATCAGAGGAAAATGCAGTACGTAACTCTGGTTGAGATATATTTTGAGATGATTCAATGGTCAAAGCTATGACCCCGCAAGTATAAGAGGACTTTTGAGTCTAAAAGGGATAGACGATTGAAAATAGTATACTTGAGTACCTGCTTGGGAGTAATTAAAACGAAGGTAAAACACAGGCTATTGATTTTATTGGATAAAAACAAAACGATTCCAGCACTAAAGTACTAAAGTAGAAAAAGCATCCAGGCCGGCAGAGGAAGGGGGTTGCCGGATGGATGCTTCCTACCAAGACAGCACTATCAGTGCTGCAGAGGGTATTACCAGCTCAGAGTCGCACCCAGAGCAAAGGTATCAGCTTCAGTGGTATCGATTGTACCGTTATTGGTCTTATGAACCGTGTACTCAGCAACCAATCCCAGATTGTCATTTACCTTATGGAACAAGGCAACGCCAGTCAGATCATCCTGCCCGGTTACAGAACTTCCTGCGGCAGTAGCCTCAGTCTGACCATAAGAAAGCACAACACGATTCGCATCAAAGGTATAAGAGCCTTGTACCAGATAACCTTCTGACTCAGCACTATCTGCCAAAGTGTTGCTGGCAAATACATGACTGATACCTTCCTGATCAAAACCGGAAGCTGTCAGTGCAAAACCTGCTGCGGCAACCCGCGCACCATAAGAGATACCTTTAGCATCAACACCAGAAGTAACGGAATCTCCTGCTGCACCGCCAACCCAAGCTTTAAGGGCAACACCATCATAATCAGCGCTATACGTTACTTCAGTTTCAAAGCGTGCAGAGTTTGAATCACCAGCCGCTGTAGTATCGGTTGTATTCGGATCAAGAACACCCACAGCAACCTGTAAACCACTCATCACCGGCGAACGGTAGGTGATCTGGGCCGTTGGGTTTGCATAAGGGTAACCCGTAGTAATGTGACCAAAGGTAGTGTTAGACGAAGCGGCAGGCGCAAAACCAACACCCATCAACAGCTCATCACCAAAGATATTAGAGCGCCCGTAAAGACCAAAATCCTTACCAAACAGAACCTGACCAAAATCACCATCGACGGTTGCGTAGAACTGACGAACATCGATCATTGAATCAGTTTTCGTACCATCTCCATCCTGATTGCTATCGTTAATAGAGACCCAGAAAGAGGAGCGACCGCCTACTTTCAGGTCATCCACCTGCTTTGATACATTGAAGCCGATATAGTTAGGCAGAAAACCCATACGAACGCGTGAAGTCTTAGTGCTGGTATCAGCGACTTTATCTTCGCTATCCTGATAGGTGTAGAAAGCATTGAAATGTCCGTCTACAGAAAAGGTTGTGCCATCCTGATCATACAGGCTGATCCCGGCCATCGCACTGTTACTCAATACTACAGCCAAGGCTAACGGCATGCTGCGCCACAGTTTCTTATTATTCATGATGCCCTCTGATTCTTCATCGAAAGTTATTTTTTGTGAGTCAGGGCATTATTGGGGTTAGTAGTAATCTAAAACAGGCAACTTTAGCGCCGTTTAACTCCTAAAAAAGTAGTCGCTACCAGGCCTCTCTATAGCTGCACACTTAAAGGATAAGCCGGCGTAAAGCTAAAGTACCTTATCTGCAACCGGCGTTACGGTTACATCTTTAGTGCTAAAAACCCAAAACCATGTAGGACAGGCTATTCAGGACCAACGACTTAGGAAAAAATCGAAACATAAAAAAGCCCGCTTCCAAAAGGTTGCGGGCTTGTCACAGAGTAACGATACACCATGAAGGGTTATCGCAACTCAGTTGTTGTCTCACTATCAAGCAACAGTTCCGGCTTGAAACCAACCGCAAATCCCCCCCAGTGCTTACCGTTAACATAGATAGGGAATGTCAGGTCGTTCAACACCTCACCGGTGTCACGAACAAAGGTCTGTAAAAGAAATGGCGCAGTGTTAGTTACACGTCGTATTTCGGCGCGGCTACCTTTAAAGAATCGACGATGACGGCTCTTCACATTATCAATATCAAAGTTACCTGTCATAGGCTCAGACACTTTCAGATGGTGAGCAGGAGCATAGCCATCAAGGCTTACAGCCAAGGCATAGATCAGATCAGGCTTTTCTCTTAAACAGTTATCGTACATTGGCCGCAAGAGGGATTCAAAAGCATCAACATAGCTGACATCAAACTTTTCAGGCAGCTTTCCCTCATTTGTACGCAAGTAATTTTTGTCAAACAGATCAAATCCCTGACTATTCAGTTTTTCCAGCGCTTCCTGTACCTGACGAGACCACTCACGTCCCGCTTGTATTATCTCTTCAAAGCTACCATAGCCAATAATAAAGCGGGACAATAGCTCCTGGGTTTCCTCTGTTGAACTTTCCAACTCACCCGAGAATTCCCGTGAACGTTCCATCTCATCACGGATATCCCCACTGATGCCCGCAATTCGCTCTACATGGGTATGCGATGCTTTATTGGTATAAGAAAGCTCATCCAGGGTTGAACTAATCGTCGTTAACTGATTATTAACACCTTCGAAGTCCTGTACCAAACGTGTAAATTGCTCGCTGGTAGAGCCGATAAAGCCTTCTGTGTTGCGGGTGTATTCAAGAATGTTGGCAGAATTGATCTTAGTATCTTTCACCAACTCTCCCATAACCGAGATATTCTCATCAATCTCGGCTGTCGCAACCTGCACCTGTTGTGAGAGATTTCTCACCTCATCGGCAACCACAGCAAAACCTCTTCCTGCCTCACCCGCTCGCGCAGCCTCAATAGAAGCATTCAGAGCAAGCAGATTCGTCTGATCTGAAAACCGTTTAACCATCGACAGAATTTCAGTAATAGTTTCAGAACTGGCACTGAGTTTTTCAACGGTCACCTGAAACCCTTGGGCTAACTCGCTAATATTTCTAACCTGGCCCAACACCTTTTCTAATTCATCGCTTGAGGTTCTGATCTCATTCAAATTATTACTGGTATATTCAGAAATTCTAAGGGTATTGCCAGCCACCTCTTCAATAGCCGTAGTGGATTCAAGGCTGGAGACCAACACCTGCTGAGCCTGCTCCTCCTGTTCACTGGTAGACTTATGCACTTCTTGTAGCACTTTGCTCAACTGAGTCGCACTCAGGGCGACCCGTACACTATGGTTACGGGTATCAGATATAATTTTTTTCAGACTGGTTGAAAATCCGTTATAGCTCGACGCCATGGTAGATATTTCGTCATGGGTAAAGTCTGGCAACGTGGCTGAGATATCACCATCTTTGTCCTTTATTGCACTCAGGACCTCGATCATTTTACCAATCGGCCGTAAGAAAATATGGCGCATAAAAAAGATCGTAAAGGTTGCTACCACGATAGCAAAGCCAAATAGAAGCCAAGCCATAAACCGCAAGTTATCTAATTCAGACTGTAGCTCAGACGAGCCACTTTTTAGCACTAACACTTGATCAAGTTGACCCGCGCTGTACCAGATAAGCCCCGCAAACAGCACTGAAGGTAAGAGTAAAAAAAGTACATTACCGACAATTTTGCGGGTGAGTGAGTTAAAGAAATTCCGTTCGACTGTATCGTAAAGACTCATACTCGTTCGCTTCTAAGTTATTGTTAATTTTATTATTTTGTTACGTTAAAGAATATTTAAATGAAAACGCAATTTATAAACAGGAAAACACTACCCATTTCTTGGAAATTCGCAGCCAATAAAACTAAAGTCTTATAAATCCAGGTATTTACACCGCCATTGGTGCTCCTTAAAGAGAACCCTGGAAATTCAATCTATTATCTACATCACTCTGAACTGGCGGCCACTGCAACCCTCTCCCCTGATCATTTAACCAAATTTTGGCCTTAGGGTAGTCAGGATAAAACTTCTCAACTTCTACCCAAAATCGAGGAGAGTGATTCATCTCTCTAAGGTGGCTCAGTTCATGAACGATTACATAATCAATAA
>JAGPUU010000104.1 GCA_018067325.1 Amphritea sp. | reverse complement strand
ATATTGCAGAAAAGCCCAGCCTTGCCAGGGCGATAGCTGAAGTGTTACCCAGGCCCCATAAAAAACAGGATGGCTATATTGAGTTAGGTAATGGTGACTGTGTCAGCTGGTGTCTGGGGCATCTGTTAGAACAGGCCGACCCCGCCGACTATAATCCTGACTTTAAACCCTGGCGATTTGAGCACCTGCCGATTATCCCCGACGAATGGAAACTTAAACCCCGCAGCAAGACTCGCTCTCAATTAACCGTTTTACGGCGTTTAATTCGTCAGTCTAAACAGCTAGTGCACGCTGGAGATCCCGATCGCGAAGGGCAGCTGCTCGTGGACGAAGTGATTAATTATCTGGGTGCCAGTGCCACTAAGAAGCGAACCGCACAGCGGGTTTTGATCAGTGATCTTAACCCTAAAGCCGTCACGACCGCGCTTAATAACTTAAAACCGAATACTGATTTTATACCGTTATCTACATCGGCGTTGGCGCGCTCACGCGCTGACTGGATATACGGTATCAATTTAACCCGGGCGTACAGTATTCAGGGGCGGAAGGCCGGCTACAATGGAGTGCTCTCTGTTGGGCGGGTGCAGACGCCGTTGCTGGGCTTGGTAGTACGACGTGATAATGAGATCGACGCGTTTGTCTCCAAACCCTTCTTCGAAGTGCAGGCGGTGGTTGAAACTGAAGCGGGTGAGAGCTTCAAAGCTCGCTGGAAACCCAGTGAAAGTTGTCAGCCCTATCAGGATGAAGAGGGACGGGTTTTAAACCAGAAGCTAGCCGAGAATGTGATAACCCGGATCAAAGGGGAGCCGGCAGAGTTGGTAAAGCTTACCCAGAAACGTAAGCGGGAAAATGCACCGTTGCCCTTTAGCCTGTCCGCTTTGCAGATTGAAGCGGCAAAGCGCTTTGGTATGAGTGCTAAAGAGGTGCTCGATACCTGTCAGGCTTTGTATGAACGACATAAGTTACTGACTTATCCGCGCTCAGATTGCCGTTACCTGCCCGAAGAGCATCATACTCAGGCAGCAGACGTGGTTAATGCGATCACGGCTAATCAGCAGAAACTGAAAGAGTTTCTTCCACAAATTACGGTTTCGCGGAGATCATCGGCCTGGAATGATAAAAAGGTCAGTGCTCATCATGCCATTATTCCGACGACACGACAGGCTAACCTCGCGGCATTGAGTCAACAAGAGTCTCAGTTATATGAACTGGTGAGTCGTTACTATCTGGCTCAGTTTATGGCGCCCTATGAATATGATGATACCCGGGTCGAGCTGAAAATCGCGGGGGGTGATTTTATTGCTACGGCACACCAGACACAGGTTTCCGGTTGGAAGCAGCTATTGTCATCATCAGAAGCGAAACAGAGTACGCTGCCTCTGTTAACAGAAGGGCAGTCGTTACGCTGCACTGACGCTTTGCTGGAGGAGAAAAATACTCAGCCACCTAAATATTTTACGGATGCGACACTGCTGGCCGCGATGACCGGGATCAGTCGGTATGTGACAGACGCCGAGATTCGCAAAGTACTGAAGGAAACCGATGGTCTGGGAACCGAAGCCACACGAGCTGGGATTATTGAGCTGCTGTTTACCCGAAACTTTATCCTGCGTGAGGGGAAAACCATCCGTTCAACAGCAGTGGGCCGCGCCCTGGTTGATTGTTTACCAGACAGTGCAACTACTCCGGATATGACCGCCCTGTGGGAATCAGAACTGAGTCGGATCAGCCAGCAGGAAACCAGTTACAACCATTTTATGCAACCGCTGACAGAACGACTTCATGATCTGATCGCGCAGTCCGCTCAGGTGGTTATTCCCGAGACACTGAAAGCGCTAAGCCCTCCACCGAAGAAGCGTACAACCCGATCCCGGGGTACGACTAATACGAAGACGAAGAAAGCGGTGAGTGGCAAAAAGCGTACTGTTACCAAGGCGAAAAGGCCTGTTAAAGCAAAGTGAGGCTGGGGGAAATGCCAGGTCTCAACAAAAGCTAAATGGGCTTGCTATACCTTGTTGTTTCAGGGCTTCACTAATCGGCTTTTCAGCTATTTTTCAGAAACAGAAGCTACTCTTTTTTTAAGTATTTGAGTTATCTGAAGCTGAGTTTTCAGAAGCTTAATTAATGAGGAGTTTTCAGATGAACATAGGAAAAACAGTAATAGTGCTAGCAGTGGCATCGTTGTTGTGGGGGAGCAGCGCAGTTGCAGAGGAGCCTTTTGGCGATAAGGATTCGGTTAGTTACGCGAATGATCTATGGAGTTTCATGGTTGAGCATAAGCTTGCGGGGAATGATTCTATTATGACCCGTCCCTATACCGGGGCACCTCCGCATGGAATGATTCTTGAACTGATAGAGCAGAAAGCGACTCTGATGGGGGTCAGTGGTGAGTTGGTCGTTAAGCGAAACTACGGTGGCGATGGGCTGACGATTGATGATGTTATCAATAATCCAGATAAGTATCTCCAGGCGGTTACCGTGATGTTTCAGCGAGAAGATGGTTACGACAGCGATAATAAGAACTGGTTCTACGCCAAATATACACCGGACGGTTCGCTGATGAAAAACCCTAAAGGGATGCCATTAGCCGGGCGTGTAGCTAAAGGGATGCCAACCGGCTGTATCGCTTGCCATAAGGCGGCAGGTGGTGGCGACTATATCTTTAATCACGATCGCTACAATAAAATGTAGTGGCCAAGGTTATAACAACAGAAAAAAACGGCGCGATTGGCGCCGTTTTTTATCTGATCGGTTGGCCGTATCTACTAATCTAACTTCGGCTCGTGCCAGTTGATGCACTTGAGAAACTTATGAGCAGGGTAGAATTTACCGTCTTTACCTGTCTGATCTTCTGATGATTTGATGAAAGCTTTTGGCAGCTCACCGCCACTGTATACATCTAGGCCTTTTTCAGATCGGTAAAACGCCAGTGTCTCTTCAATCTCTGCCTCCGTTTTGCAGAGTTTTGACAAATTGCTGTCTTGAACTTCCGCCATGTCTTTATCTGCGTCGATACCTAGCACATGCGCCATGCCGTAGGTCACTACCAGGATGTCTGCAACGGCATCCCGTACTTCAGACATATCTTTATTTTGAATGCCCTCAACCAGCTCAGCCAGTTCTTCCTGGATCAAATGCAGCTGTTTACCTGCTTTTTCCCAGTCTGGGTTATTCGTGTTACCCAGTTGATTGCCAAAAACAGTGTTCAGAAAGGAAACGTCGGTGAAATTGCTCATGTTTGTATGTATACCGTTAACAGTTAAAAACGGGCTATATGATGACGGTTTAGATGTTTCATCGCAATCAGGAAAGTCTTTTAGTTCAATTTTTCTGCCAGCCAATTGAGAGGCTCAAGAATCGTTTGAAGCGCCTAGAACATGTAGTCCCTTTGGTGAAACGCTTATATCTCCTTTAGTTTTTCAAATGACAAACTCAGCTTATCCGCTACGTTGTCGGCATCTTTCTAACCCCTAAGTATCTGAATTAGTAGAACTTCTAAGTCGAAAGTGGGCCTTGAAAGTAAGTGGATGCTGTCCATGAATGTATACCTGCGTTTCAGATGATAAAGAAATTTCAGTAATAAACATGGATTTATATCGACTATTAGCCGCACGGGAGCAAGAAGACAAAGTGCTGTCGTCAGTTAAATGAAAAAGTGTTATTCATTTGATTTTAGGGCTGAGTATCTGATAAAGGCCCTTATTTGCTGGTGTTCATGCTGTTAGCCAATTCTATTTTTGTTTTAAACAGCTGTCGACATTTAAGACTGCTGTGTTTATTATTTGACCATAATCAATGGGGGCAACAAGTATGAAACTCACAATTAAAAATAAAATTTGCACACTTACGCTTGGTTCGGTGATGTCGTTAGGCGTAGTGGTATCCAATCAGGCAGTGGCCGGGACGGAAGCATACCTGGGTGAAGTCACGCTTGTCGGGTTTAATTTTTGCCCTAGAGGAACAATTGCCGCCGAGGGACAATTACTTTCTATTTCTCAAAACACGGCCCTTTTTTCTCTATATGGTACGCAATATGGTGGTGATGGCAGAACTACATTTGCTATGCCTGATCTGC
>JAGPUU010000103.1 GCA_018067325.1 Amphritea sp. | reverse complement strand
TTGGAAAGTCTTTTGGTTATTTATTAAACGCCAACGCTACATCCGCGGGAAGCCACCGGAGCCACCTGCACCACCCATCATACCCTTCATGCCCTTCATGCCGCGCATCATTTTGGCCATACCGCCTTTGGATGAACAAAGCTCTTATATAGAGCTCATCATTTTGGCCATCTGTTTATGCGTTAACAGATGTCGGATTACATCCGAGGGAAACCACCGGGACCGCCTGGGCCACCCATACCGCCGGGCATCATTCCTTTCATACCGCGCATCATTTTTGCCATACCGCCTTTGGATGAAAACTTCTTCATCATTTTGGCCATCTGCTTATGCTGCTTCAGCAAGCGATTAACATCCTGAATCTGTGTACCCGAACCCATCGCTATACGCTTTTTACGCGAACCAGAAATAACATCCGGACGCTTACGCTCATGGGGAGTCATCGAGTTAATAATCGATTCAAACTGTTTAAAGCCCTTTTCCGCATTTGATAAGTTAGCCCCCTGCATCGCCTGGCCCATCTGGCCCATGCCTGGCATCTTATCCATCAACGAAGACATACCGCCCATGTTGCTCATCTGCTGCAACTGGTCGCGGAAATCTTCCAGATCAAAGCCTTTGCCTTTCTGGAACTTCTTCGCCAGTCGCTCAGCTTTATCTTTGTCGACTTTTTGTTCGACTTCCTCGATCAGGGATAGAACATCACCCATACCCAAAATCCGGGAAGCAACCCGGTCAGGGTGGAAAGGCTCAAGGGCATCGACTTTCTCGCCTACACCCAGAAACTTGATCGGTTTACCGGTAATATGGCGAACGGATAGCGCAGCACCACCACGAGCGTCACCATCGGTCTTAGTCAGTACCACACCCGTTAGAGGCAGCACATCATTGAATGCTTTGGCCGTATTGGCAGCATCCTGACCAGTCATGGCATCAACCACAAACAGTGTTTCGACCGGATTGATCGCTGCATGTAGCGCTTTGATCTCGTCCATCATATCGGTATCGACATGCAGACGACCGGCGGTATCGACAATCAGAACATCGAAATGCTTAACTTTGGCGTGATTAATCGCCGCATTAACGATATCGATCGGCTTTTGCTCAATAGAAGAGGGAAAGAAATCCACCTCAACTTCTGCCGCCAGAGTTTCCAGCTGTTTAATCGCCGCAGGACGATACACGTCGGCAGAAACCACCAGCACTTTTTTCTTTTCCCGCTGGCGCAGAAAAAGGGACAGCTTAGCAACAGAGGTTGTTTTACCCGCACCCTGAAGACCCGCCATCATCACAACGGCAGGTGGCTGAGCGGCCAGGTTGAGCGCCTCATTGGCCTCACCCATGACCTTTTCCAGTTCCTGCTGGACGATCTTAACGAACACCTGTCCAGGACTCAGGCTCTTGCTAACCTCAGTTCCTACAGCGCGCTCTTTAACACTGCTAATAAATATTTTAACGACTGGCAGCGCCACGTCAGCTTCAAGCAGCGCCATGCGTACTTCACGCAAGGTGCCTTGAATATTGTCTTCGGTCAGCTTCGCCTGACCCGTGACCGATTTAAGCGTTTTCGCCAGACGATCCGTCAGATTCTCAAACATAGTTACGCCTTGAGGGGTTATTCCGATACTGCTTAAGTCAGAAGCCGCTATTGAATCAGCTCTTGGGCAGCAAAATAAAGAGAGCCATTATACAGCAGCAGCGCCCTATAGGAACCTGATTAAGCAGGAACTGGTTATCTAATACCCAATCGCATAGCTGACCTCTGTCAAATAGCCCCGTATCAACATTTCATCAACAGCTTATTTATGACACACTTAGCGCCAGCTAAAGAAGGAGCGAACAAGTCCCTCCCCTTATTTCTATGGAACTGATGAGCTAACCGCTGATGCAAACTCTGCCCACACTAATCGCTATTCTCTGTTACCTAACCGCTGCCTCCCTGCAGTGGCAGACGATTAGCGGCCGCAGCATTAACAGACAGATTATCAGACTGATAGCACTGGTTGCCATAATTGCTCACAGCTATGCAGTCTATCTCGATCTACACCACCCCGGCGGCATCCATCTAGGCTTTTTCAGTATTGGCTCACTAATAGGCTGGCTGGTCGCTACACTGGTACTGCTAAGCTCTCTGCGACAGAGAATCGACAACCTGTTTATCGGCATTCTCCCTCTGGCTGCGTTAGCTCTGCTATTCACCCTGTTCGGAATAGACACCAATATAGCTAAACAGTACGGCAGCGGTCTTGTTATCCATATACTGCTCTCCATTCTGGCATACAGCATCTTCACTCTGGCGACTTTTCAGGCAGTACTGCTGGCCAAGCAGGACTATCATTTAAAGCATCACATGACCAAAGGCCTGCTGCGCTCACTACCTCCATTGCAGACGATGGAAGCACTGCTGTTTGAGATGATCTGGACTGGACTTATCCTGCTGACACTCTCGCTAGTGAGCGGCGCGCTGGTATTCGAGGATCTGTTTGCTCAGCACCTGGTACATAAAACCGTTCTCTCAATTCTGGCCTGGTTGCTCTACGCGACCCTGCTAATAGGACGTCACTTCCTGGGCTGGCGCAGCCACAAAGCGATCCGCTGGACGGTTGGCGGTTTTATCGTGTTAATGCTCTCATTCTTCGGCAGTAAGTTTGTTGTCGAACTATTAATGTAAGCTCTCACTATATCCAGAACGCAGTGTTAACTAAGTATGCTTGACAGTTTCTGGGCTTAGCCCGACAATGGCCTTCCAACCAGCTATTGAAGGTTAAACGTCTTGGAAGGCGCATCGATCGAGTCCCTATTGGGACTGCTTGTATTTCTTATTTTCTGTTCAGCATTCTTCTCCAGCTCTGAGACTGGCATGATGTCTCTTAACCGTTATCGGTTAAGGCATATGGTCAAAAACAGACACCGGGGAGCCATTAAAGCCAACAAGCTTCTAAAACGCCCTGATCGACTCATCGGCGTGATCCTCATCGGCAATAACTTCGTCAACATTCTTGCTTCAGCGATCGCCACCATCATCGCCGTTGATTTATGGGGCGAAGATGGCATATTCATCGCCACCGCAGGACTCACACTGGTCATTCTGATTTTCGCCGAGGTCTCACCTAAGACGATTGCAGCCCTTTACCCCGAAAAGATCGCCTTCCCGGCGGCCTATATTCTTCAACCGCTGCTAAAACTACTCTATCCGCTGGTATGGACCGTCAATCTGATCACCAATAGCTTGCTTAAGCTAATCGGCATTAAAATGACGCCAGGGGAACACCACCACCTGAGTACAGAAGAGCTTCGCACACTGGTGAATGAGTCTGGTGCTGTGCTTCAACAACGCAATCAATCGATGCTGCTGGGCGTATTAGAGCTGGATGATGTCACCGTCAACGACATCATGATTCCTCGTAACGAGGTATTGGGAATCGACCTGGATCACGATCTTGACCTGATCATCGAACAATTAAGCACCACCTCCCATACTCGTATGCCCGTTTATCGGGGAGAACTGAATAAAGTGGTGGGCATACTCCATATGCGCAACCTGGCTCAGGTATTCAGGCAAGATGCAGTGACCAAAGCGGCTATTCTTCAGGTCATTCACGAACCTTACTTTGTACCTGAAAGTACCCCACTACAAACCCAACTGCTGAACTTCCAGAAAGAGAGCCGCAGAATCGCTTTAGTGGTTGATGAGTATGGTGATATTCAGGGCGTAGTGACGCTAGAGGATATTCTCGAAGAGATCGTCGGCGAGATGTCTATCAGCGGCAAAGAAGACAATCAAGATATCTACCCACAAGGGGATGGCAGCTACTTTATCGACGGCACAGCCAATATCCGTGATGTAAATAAATCCCTGGACTGGGACCTGCCCACCGATGGACCTAAAACCATCAACGGACTAGTGATGGAGATCATTGAAGCCATTCCAGACGCCAACGTCTGTTTACTGATCGATAATTACCGGATAGAAACACTGCAGGTAAGCGACAACTTGATAAAGACAATCCGGGCGACCCGGCTGAGACGAGACAGCGATGAGGATGATGAGGATTAATTCCTCCCTCATACTTCAAAGCTGTCCGGCTACTTCAATTTAGCTTTCACACTATTAATTTTATCGTCCATGGACTGATCCCGGTCAGTCCGGGTACCGATGCGCATACTGCTACTGATCCGCACAGCACCCATACTATGGACCACCTCATGACAGCGTTTCACAGCGGCAAATACCGCATCCCAGTCACCCTCAACATTAGTGCCATACGCATGCATCTGATGCTCCAGGCCAGATTCCTGCAGCACTCGCTGACAAGCGGTTACATGCTCAGACACAGAAGTGCCGACACCAATAGGGACCACACAGAGATCGATCATTACTTTCATATCAACCTCCGCTTCTGGCACTAAGATCATCCTCTTCACGCTGTCGAATCAACGCCCAGACGACCTTCTTCTCATCTTCAGACAAGACACCCCACTCCGCTATCTCCATGCCGGACCGACGGCAGGCAACGCAAAGGTCTTTTTCATCCAGCGCACAGACACCGATACAGGGCGAACGAACAGGACGGGGCTCAGTAGTTTCGTTATTCATAATTCAGATCTTAATCCTGCTGCTGTAATTCTGACCGATAGCGGCGCATGTTCTCGACGTAGTGTGCGGCATTTTCTAATAAGCCCTGCTGCTGCTCTTCACTCAGTGTACGCTTTACTTTCGCAGGAGAGCCAACCACTAGTGAGCCATCGGGAATCACCATTCCCTCAGGCACCAGAGCGTTCGCACCAATTAGACAACCTTTACCAATTTTTGCTCCATTGAGCACTACCGCACCAATCCCAACAAGGGAGCCATCACCGATCTCACAGCCATGCAACATCGCCAGATGCCCAACGGTTACATCACGCCCCACCGTCAGTTTATAGCCCGGATCCGTATGCAACACCGAGCCATCCTGAATATTAGAACGTTCGCCAATGGTAATCAGGTCATTATCTCCGCGGATAACCGCGTTAAACCAAATACTGGCCTGATTATGCACCTCAACGGAGCCTATCAGGGTGGCATTATGAGCGATGTAATGCTCTTCGCCCAATAAGCTGATCTGACGACCACTAATAGAAAACAACATAATTATCTGCACTCCTTAACGGTACTTTTTAGCGGTACTCTTTAACCGTACTCTTTAACCGAACTCGTTAGCTGTACCTGTTAACTGTACTCTGGTCGATTTTTTATCGGAATCTCAGCATCAAACCCCACATTCAGTAACTCTACTAACATGTAGGCGGTCAGTCCCCAGATGATATCGCCCTCATACATATAAGCCGGTACATAGTGGGTCTTACCTCTAAAAGGGATCGCATCGGTATGATGAGGCGGTTTCTCCAGAAAAAAGCTCAACGGTACCCGGTGGATCCGGTCCAGCTCATCTAAATTCGGCGTCAGGACAACATCGTGGGGAATGATCCCCACATAGGGAGTCACCTGAAGCTTGTGCTTCGACAACACCGCCCCCAACGGGCCGATGATATTTACATCTGCAGGTTTGAGATCAACCTCTTCCTCAGCCTCACGCAAGGCGGTATAGAGCAGATCAGGATCGGTATCATCCCGCTTACCACCAGGAAAGGCTATCTCACCGCTATGGGTATTCAGATGCCCAGCTCGACGCGTCAGTATCACTTCCGGGCCAGCAGGATTATCCGTCAACGCAATCAATACGCCAGCTTCCGGCCCACTCCGGCTAAGTGTCCGGGGGGCATATAGATCTAGACGTTGTTTAAGCCTATCAAACATATGGTTTTTTTCAGTCGCTAATATTAATCCATCATACCTTCCAGCTAGCCTAAAGTTTAGTACTGCCTTATTCACCTATAAATGAAAGAGCGTTTCAGCGTGATAAACAGAGCGATTATTTGAGCTTACAGGGGCTTTTGCTTTACAGTTAAGACAGCACACTGTCAGTGACTCTTTTGATCGCCCCCCTTCAACTGGGTGATCTTTATTTAGGCAGTGATTATAAGCCAGAGCAGATATTTGAAGGACATAAGATGAATTTCTGTAATCAGTGCGGATCAGCAGTTCGATTTGAAGTACCGGAAGGCGATAACCGGCCCCGCCATATCTGTAACAACTGTAGTTTTATTCACTATGTTAATCCGAAAGTCATTGCCGGCTGTCTGCCCATTTATGAAGGCAAAGTCTTGCTATGTAAACGAGCTATTGAGCCTCGCATAGGCTTCTGGACACTCCCTGCCGGCTATATGGAAAACGGTGAATCTACCCAAAATGCAGCAACCCGAGAAACACGGGAAGAAGCCAATGCACGGGTGAGCCAACTTGAACTCTATACCGTCACTTCACTTGTTCCGGTCAGTCAGGTTCAACTGATCTATCTGGCGCAACTTGATGACCTGGATTTCTCCGCAGGCGATGAAACCGAAGAGGTTCAGCTTTTTGCAGAAGAGGATATCCCCTGGGACGATTTAGCCTTTCAAACCATCAGAAATGCGCTAAGGTTTTATTTCGAAGATCGAAAAGAAGGCGTTTTTCCGATGCGTCACATTGACCTTGAAACGCCGCCTAGGCAATATGTGGACAAATCCGACCTGCCTATTTAACAAGGAATCTAACTAATGGATAACAAGCTCGTTTTGATCATTCTGGCTATCTTACTGCCGCCGATCGCCGTATTTATGAAAGCCGGTGTCGGCCTTCAGCTAGTGATCAATATTGTGCTCTGCCTGTTTTTCTACATTCCTGGCATTATTCACGCGCTCTGGCTGGCGTTAAAATAACCACTCCTGTATAAGGCGTTACTTGAAGCCTTATACAAAATTAAAAAGCGGCCCACAAGGCCGCTTTTTTTGTTAAATACGCCTACCCGGTGTCCATAAGAGAACCACTATGACCCTGTTAATTACCACCTGGATTAAGTTCTTTATCCTCTTTGCACCCTTTTTCGTGGTATCGATGTTCCTCGCGCTAACCCGAAGCGACACCCCGGCAGAGCGAAGCAGTACGGCCAATAAAGCAGTATTCGCTGCAGCCTGCGCCTCTCTGATCCTGTTTTTCTTTGGTACGCCACTGTTTGAAGTGCTGGGTATCACTATCGACTCTTTCCGCATCGGCGCAGGCATCCTGCTATTCCTCTCCGCAATCAGCCTGGTAAAAGAAGGGGTACGTAGCAACGCTCAGCTGCCAGGAGGCCCCAGGGAAGATGCTTCAGTTGTACCTTTAGCCATTCCAACCATTATCGGACCTGCCACTATAGGTGCGATTCTTGTTTATGGTTCCGAGCTACATGGCATCGACATGTTGTTTGGCCTCGGTGGAATGTTTCTGGCGCTTATCTGCCTGCTGATACTGCTTCATGCAGCGACCCGACTGGAACGCTTGCTGGGCAATACCGGCCTGAATATTCTTAGTAAGATCACCGGCCTGATTCTGGCAGCGATGGCATCACAGATTGTCCTGACCGGCATAACCGGTTTTATGGCAGGCATTACACACTGAGTGTTATTGCAGCAATATTCTACAGTCCACCCGGAGCCCCGCCATCACGGGCTCCACGCGCTTTACCCCAGTGATACCCAGACTTAATCCACAGGCATATCCACAGATTTTGTGACTAGTTTTCATCAAAAATAGCTGTTCATTTAATAACCTGACTAAATTTAACACGGAACATTATAATACTTACATTTCAGACACTTAAGCAACAAGTAAAGTGGTTACGCATACTTAATCTACAGAGTTATGCACAGTAATTGTTCATAACCATAAACAGTTATAAACACGGTTAAAAA
>JAGPUU010000090.1 GCA_018067325.1 Amphritea sp. | reverse complement strand
ACGATCAGGAAGTAACCGGGAAAACCCATCTGAGTGATAATATCGAGTTCAAAATGCATCCGATCTTCATAGGGCTTACGCTTTTCAGCATACTCAGGGTCATCTTTGTCCAGCAAGACCTCAAGCCGATCTTCCAGCCCTTTCCAGGATACATCAGCAAAGAATTGGTCCATCGTCATCCCTGCGGGAATCGGATATTTCGGCAGGTAGTAAGTCCCCAGATCCAGTTCAACATTACAGCGTTTGGCAATCTCAACACTGTTTTCTATCGCGGAAGGGATATCGCTAAACAGCTCAGCCATCTCCTCTGCGCTTCGCAGATACTGCTGCTCGGTATAGTTCTTCGGGCGGTTAGGATCTTCCAGAGTGCGACTTTGGTTAATGCAGACACGAACCTCATGGGCCTCAAAATCCTCAGGCCGGATGAACATCACCTCATTGGTCGCAACTAACGGGCATCCGGTTTCATGCGCTAGCTGAACCGAAGCATGAACACAACTTTCATCGCCAGCACGACCCGTACGCTGAATCTCCAGATAGAAACGATCTTGAAACACTTGCTGCCACTGCTCAACAACCGCGCGAGCAGAATCATTGTCTGACAAGGCCCTACCGACCTCTCCCTCTTTTGCACCGGACAGGGCTATCAACCCTTGGGAGCGATCAAAAATCCAACTTTTCTTCAGCAGTGCAAAATCTGGCTGCACATTCTGACCTTGTTCATAAGCCAGCGAGATAAGCTCCATCAGATTTCGATAACCCTGCTCATTCATCGACAACAAGGTTACTCTATGGGGTGTAGATTCTGGCTCAGCCTCGTTTTCTACCCAAACATCAGCGCCAAAGATAGGCTTTATGCCGGCTCCGGTTGTCGCTTTAAAGAACTTAATCAAAGCAAAAAGATTAACCTGATCGGTAATAGCGATCGCAGGGATCTGCTGATCTTTCGCTACACCAATAAGATCTTTAATGCGCACCAATCCATCGACCAGCGAGAACTCGGTATGCATGCGCAGATGTACAAATGCTGGATCAGTCATTTCAGCTCGTTTATTAAGTTTTAGTAGAAGTTAACAGTTCAGCAACCGGTCTAAAGCTACGCCGGTGTTCCGGGAGAGGCCCAAGTAAACGCAGCTTTTCCATATGCAGCGCTGTCGGGTAACCCTTATGTCTTGCAAATCCATAGTCAGGATAGAGAAGATCCAGTGCTTTCATCTCCCGGTCACGATAAACCTTCGCCAGGATTGACGCAGCACTAATGGAGGGCTCTTTCAAATCGCCTTTTATAATCGCTTCAGCAGGGCATGGTAGACCAGGAGGACAACGGTTACCGTCGATCAAAGCAAATTCAGGTGTCACACTCAGCTGATTAACGGCCCGCTGCATCGCCAACATGGTCGCATGAAGAATATTCAGCTCATCGATCTCTGCGGGTGTCGCCCAAGCGATTGCCCAGGCCAGAGCCCGCTCTTGGATCAAGGGAAACAACTGTTCACGCTTCTTTTCGCTAAGCTTCTTTGAATCTGTCAGCCCATCAATAGGGTTAGCCGGATCAAGAATAACCGCAGCAGTCACGACATTACCGATCAGAGGACCACGACCCACTTCATCGACCCCTGCAATCAGTTTCATCCCAGAAAAATCAAAATCCTGAGTCCGCATCCAACCTCCCTCGCACCTGTAACAACTTGACAATGGCGTCGACCGCTTTTTTACTAGCATCCTGACGCAACTGATGATGAATATCGACAAACCGGTGTTTCAGGTTGCTGCTGTCATCACTATCTAACAGTGCTTGTTCAACTGCAGGCCCGAGTATCTCAGGCCTAACCTCATCTTGAAGAATTTCCGGAACCAGCGGTGCATCGGCTAAAAGATTAGGCAGAGATATATAATCACTTTTCACCAGCCGCGAAAGAATACTATAGGTGAGGGGTGCCATCCGATAAGCAACAACCATAGGTTTCTTCAGCAACAACGCTTCAAGAGTGGCCGTACCCGATGCCAGCAACACAGCATCTGCCGCTGTCATAACTTCTCGGGACCGTTTTAATACAAGCTCTATCGGCAAGTCGCTGTAATCCCTATCAAGCAACTCTCGTAGATGATCAAACCGCTGTTGATTGGCCGCAGGCATAACAAAAACCAGATCGGAGTGACGCTTTAACAACCAGCGAGCCGTATCTAAAAAAGGTTGGGCCAGATACTTTAGCTCTCCACCCCGACTCCCCGGCATTAATGCAACTATCCGCTGCCCCTGAGGCAGACCGAGATCTGACCGAGCACCTGCCTGGTCCGCTTCCAAAGGGATCATATTCGCCAGTGGGTGACCGACAAATTCAACCGGCATCGCATGCTTCTCATAGAACTTCGCCTCAAAGGGAAACAGAGTCAGCATCAAATCGGTGGTTTTAAGAATTTTAAAAACCCGCTTACTGCGCCAAGCCCAAACCGAGGGACTTACGTAATGTACCGTTGGGATACCGATACTGCGCAATTTACCTTCAAGATTGAGGGTGAAGTCAGGTGCATCGATCCCAATAAACAGATCGGGTCTATGCTCTTCAAAATGGGTCACAAGGGACTTACGGATACCCAACAACTCTCGCAATCGGCTCAAAACCTCAACTAAACCCATGACGGACAAGCGATCCATAGCGTAAAGGCTTTGACAGCCTTCTGCCTGCATCAGCTCACCACCAATACCCTCAATTGCAATACCGGGAAAGCGACGATTTAGTTCGGCTAGCAGCCCAGCACCGAGAATATCTCCCGATGCTTCACCTGCAACGATGCCTATGCGTAGGGGACTCATCGGCACCCTATCGAATGATGCCTCGAGTCGAGGCCTTAAGAGAGTCCGTCAACAACTGTATTTCAGGACTGGTCATCAGCTCAAGCTGTTCGATAGCCTGATCCAGTTTCAACCCCTGACGGTAGATGATTTTATAAGCGCGTTTAATATTCTGAATCGCTTCAGAAGAGAAGCCGCGACGCTTCAGACCTTCAGCATTAATGCCGTGAGGCTGTGCACTATTACCATTGGACATAACAAATGCAGGTATATCCTTAAGCACTACTGTACCTGCACCACACATACTGTGAGACCCGATTACGCAAAACTGATGCACAGCAGTAAAGCCCCCCAGAATGATGTTATCACCCATCTGAACATGGCCTGCAATCGCACAGTTATTAGCCAGAATATTATTGCTACCCACGACACAATCATGGGCTACGTGAACATTCGCCATAAACAGATTATCGCTACCAATAATGGTAACGCTGTTATCCTGAATTGTGCCACGATGAATAGTGCAACCTTCGCGAAAGACATTGTTATCGCCAATCAGAAGTTCGGTAGGCTCACCGTTGTACTTTTTATCCTGGCAGTCTTCACCAATACTGGCAAACTGAAAAATATGGTTTCCGGAACCTATTTTGGTCGGCCCTTTGATAACCACATGGGAGTTAATTCTTGTCCCGGACCCGACCTCAACATTAGGACCTATAACAGTCCATGGACCCACCTCGACATCATCAGCCAGGCGGGCAGAAGGATCAATAATGGCGCTAGAGTGGATCAAAATTAAACCTTTCTATCTGCACAAAGAATAGTAGCAGAGCTTGCCAGCTCACCGTCTACTGTAGCACGAACATCAAATTTCCAGATACCACGCTTTTCAGAAACAATCTTCGCTTCTAATTGCAGTCGGTCACCCGGAATAACCGGACGCTTAAAACGCAGCTTATCAGAACCGACAAAATAATAAATCGATCCATCCTGAGGTGTTTTATCCATGGTTTTAAAACCGAGGATACCCGCTGCTTGCGCCATCGCTTCCTGAATCAATACGCCAGGCATGACCGGATGATCTGGAAAATGTCCATTAAAGAACGGTTCATTCACGGTCACATTCTTATACGCAACGATTGACTCTCCCGGAATCAATTCAACGACCCGATCGACCAACAGGAAAGGGTAACGGTGCGGTAAATATTTGCGGATCTCGTTTACATCCATCATCATTAAGGCTGACCTTCAGTGTTCTGCTGCTTTACAGTTTTTTCTAAATTTTTAATTCGGCGAGACATCTCATCCAACTGACGAAACCTCACCGCATTACGCTTCCATTGCTGATGCGGCTCTGCCGCTGTCCCAGATGAATAAGCACCTGGTTGTAAAATAGACCTGCTAACCATAGACATCCCGGTAATATGAGTACCTTCAACCAAGGTTAAATGCCCTGCTATCGCACAAGCTCCGGCGATAGTACAGTTTTTACCAATTCGGGTGCTACCGGCAATCGCGGTACAGGCCGCAATCGCAGTGCGATCACCAATCACTGTGTTATGACCAATTTGAATCTGATTATCAAGAATCACACCGTTACCAATAACAGTGTCATCCAAAGCACCACGATCTATCGTTGTTCCGGCACCTATCTCAACACCATCACCAATCATAACGCCACCCAGCTGATGTATTTTAACCCACACACCGGCGGCATTAGCAAAACCAAAGCCATCTGCACCAATCACTGCCCCACTATGAATCAGGCAGTCTGTTCCCACTCTGACGTCACTATACAGGGTTACATTAGCAGAAAGACGCGTACCTTCACCGATAGAGCAAGCAGCCCCGATTACAGAGTTAGCTCCGATAGAGACCCCTGATGCGATAGTTACCTCTTCACCTATCACCACATTAGGGCCAATAATTACATTATCCGCAACCTTTGCATCCGGACTAATAATAGCCGAATGACTGATCGACTCACTGGAAGAACGGCGATTAACCGCAAAAAGAGCCGTAGCCCGGGCATAGGCCAGGTACG
>JAGPUU010000038.1 GCA_018067325.1 Amphritea sp. | reverse complement strand
ACCCCGGTTGGTGGCAAGAACGCCAGTGCTATATCCCTACAGAGTCATGCTGTAGATATTATCTATAGTGATTGGGTGTGGGTTAATCGCCAGCGATTCAATAATAGAATGTTTGGCTTTTCACCGGTCTCTGCCGCTGCCGGAGGGCTCTATGCTCAGTCGAATAGCCCGGTTGTCTCTATTCGAGACCTTGATGGCCAGCGGTTGGGAATCGCTGGCGGTTCCGTTGATAAGAGCTGGTTGTTGCTACAAGCCTATAGCAAGCAAACACTTGATCAGGATCTTATGAAATCGGTTGAACCGGTATTTGCCGCGCCCCCCCTGCTAAACCAGTTAATGTATGACGATAAACTCCCTCTTATTCTTAATTTTTGGCACTACAGTGCCAGGCTCAAAGCGAAAGGTTTTAAAAAGATTATTAGTGTTCAGGAGATGATGGCTGGGTTAGGCGTTAATCGACAAGTACCGTTAGTGGGCTGGGTTTTCACCGAAGCCTGGCGGCAAGAGAATAATCAGCTATTGAGTGATTTTCTTAAAGCTTCCCGGGACGCCCGGGAGATTCTGCTGACATCCGACCGGGAATGGCAACGTATCCGTTCGTTGACCCGCGCTGAAGATGATCAGGTTTTTGCAGCACTCAAAGAGGGCTACCGTGCAGGTGTTCAACGGCAGTTCGGTATAGATGAGTTGGATGCACTGGAAAAACTATACGCCATCATGGCCCGTGAGGGTGGCGATAAACTCACGGGTGGCGCGAACACACTGGACCGATCACTGTTCTGGCTCCCAGATGCTGAAGAGAGCGTGATTCAGATAGGTCAAGGTGTGAACTAATGTTTGTACACCGGCTGAAAGGGATGCTTTTTGGAGCGCTGCCACTGCTTGTGCTCTTTCTGCTCTGGCAGTCTGCAGCGATGCTGTTGGAGAGTAATAACTTTCCCAGTGTGATTCAGGTGTTTACCAGCTTGCACTTACATCTGTTTGACGGTGATATGTTGCACCATCTGCTGGTGACTATGATGAGGGTGACGGTCAGTTTTGTTATCGCAATGCTGCTGGGTGTCTTGATTGGTGTGATGATGGGGGCTTTTGCTCGCCTGAACTCGGCTTTTGATTCTCTATTGGTGATTGCGCTTAATATCCCGGCATTGGTTACCATCATCCTTTGTTATGTCTGGTTTGGCCTCGTCGAAGCGTCTGCCATAGCCGCTGTGGCCATTAATAAAATCCCCACAGTGGTCGTGATGGTACGCGAAGGGGCGAGGGTGGTTGATCGTGATCTGCTCGATGTCGCCAGAGTGTTTCAGGTTTCTCGGTTTCGTTATTTCTTCAAAGTTTATCTACCCCAGCTTTACCCCTTCATTATGGCATCTGCCCGTTCGGGGCTGTCTTTGATCTGGAAGATAGTGCTGGTGGTCGAGTTATTGGGACGAAGTGAGGGTGTCGGTTTTCAGTTAGGCACCTTCTTTCAGTTTTTTGATATTGCCAGCATTCTCGCTTATACCCTGGCCTTTGTCGCTATCATCTTAGTTATCGAAGGGGTGATTATGCGACCACTGGACCGTTACATCGCTCGGGGTGGCTATGGTCAGTCTTGATATATCCATTCAGAGCAAAGTTTACCCAAACAGTCTTGAAAGAGTGCTGGAAGGGTTAGACTTTAGCGTCTCTAAAGGCGAATTTGTTGCTCTGGTAGGGCCTTCAGGGGCAGGTAAAAGTACGTTGTTGAATATGATTGCTGGGCTGGAAAAAAGTGACCCCGGCGAGGTTCTCTACAACGGTAGCTCTATGGCGGGTAGGCCTCCCTGCAAAATCGGCTACATCTTCCAGCAGCCCAGGTTGATGCCCTGGCTGACCGTCGCTGAAAATTTACGTTTGGTTATGCCGAAAGTCAGCGATACGCAGATAGAAGCTATATTGACCCGGGTTGGCCTGAGTGGGAAGTCTACCAGCTATTCGAAACAGCTTTCCGGCGGTATGCAGCGCCGGGTGAGCATTGCCCGTGCTTTTCTGACTCAACCTGAACTGTTATTGCTTGATGAGCCTTTTGTTTCGTTGGATGCGCCGAATGCACAACGCCTACGTGATTTGTTACTAGAGCTGTGGCAAGAGCATAAGCCTACGGTTGTGTTCGTCACCCATGATCTTAATGAAGCGATTCAATTGGCAGATCGGGTTCTGTTTCTTTCATCAGCCCCGGGAAGAGTAGTACTGGATAAGGTGATTGGTATTCAAAGGCCTAGGCATAGCGAGGATAACGCTTTTCAGCAATGGAAAGCGCAGATGCTAAGTGAGCATTCAGGCTTGTTGGAGGGAGACTCTCAGTAAGGTTGTTGTGAGTTAGAGTGAATGGGAGCGTGAATAAAACCTGATGCAGGTGACCCTATCAGGTTTTATTCACAACTAGGTTAGCGTTATACCGGGTGAACAGTGTAATCAGGCTTTTCTGATGGCATAAGCGGGAATACAACATTGCACTGCCCGGTGCCCGAGCTTGGGAAGTACTCGGTCATGATCTCAGCTTCACCTTCATACTTATCCCAGCCCAGCAGGCCAAATAGCATAGCGGTGTCATGCATACCGCCTTCTCCGGAACAGTCTTCAGCGTATTTAGGCATGATATCAAGGAAGTCTTTAGTGCGACCCTGCTTCCACATATCCAATACCATCAGGTCAATCTCTTGATTCAGAGGACGGCTGATTTTGAACAAGTAGTCGCCGACAACTTTATTCGGTGGGATTCTGTGCGAGAGCGATCCACTCGCCAGAAAGGCAACCCGCTTGCCGGACTTCTTCACCGCATTTAGGATAGCTTCACCCACAACCTTAGACTCTTCCAGATCTGCGTCGTACATCCAGCCTGCGATAGAAACGACTTTTATATCTTTGTCGATCCCCATGTAGCGAAGTGGAACCAGAGTTCCGTACTGTATTTCCAGGGTGTCAATTTCATGATGGCAAAGGGTGGTGACACCGCTTTTGGTAGCCGTTTCAGCGATCAGTTGCCCTAGTTCAGGGTCGCCGGTATAGCTGTATTCCATATTGTTCAGGAAGTGAGGGAACTCAGTACTGGTGAATACACCGGACATGTCAGGCTTGGCGTTGATGTGGAATCCAGCGTTTACCAGCCAATGGGTATCGGCAATAACAATGGTATCTACTTTACGCTCACGGCACAGATCACCAATCTTACGCAGACCTTCAATCGCGGCATCGCGGATACCATGAAGAGGGCCTTCCTGTTCAGAAATAAACATAGAAGGAACATGTGTCACTTTCGCTGCCAGTACTACTTCGCCCATAACTCACCTCAATTACTTGTTTTTTTGTTATTCGATTGTGCGGCTCCAAAAGCAAAGCCGTTTCGATATGAAGCGAGTATACGGAGGGTTGGCTGAGTGCCTTTGCCATTTAAAGCAAAGCTTTTACCATTTAAGACATTAGAGAGCGTTTCACCACAGAGGACACAGAGAGCACAGAGGAAGGGCTTCAGGAAAGAGCCAATGATTTATCTTGGTATTCTAGGTTGTGATATATGTGAGTAAGAGGTTTTCACCACGGAGAGCACCGAGAGCACAGAGGAAGGGCTTGGATAAGAGTTAATGCTTTATCTCGGTGTCCTCAGTGTTCTCTGTGGTAAATGATTGTTTAAAGGTGACGAGCGCGGAACGCAGTGGGCGTCTCTCCGGTCCAGCGCTTGAAAGCTCGGTTGAGATGGGCCGGGTCGGAGAACCCTAGTGAGTAAGCGATCTGGGTAATGTTCTGCCGGGAATGTTGCAGATACTTGCGGGCCAGTTCTTCACGGATCTGGTCACGTAGTTTTTGAATCGTCGTGCCAGATTGGCTGAGTTTATATTGCAGGGTACGGGGCACCATATTTAACTCAGTAGCGACTGCGTCTAAAGTGGTTAGTCCCAGAGGCATCAGATCGATCAGTGTATTGCGTACCTGGCCGGCCAGGTCAGCCATTTGTAATCGTTGCAGATAGTCTTCTACCAGCTTGTCATTTTGTTCAGCCAGCAGACTATTACCCGTCGGCAGATGCTCATTTAATTGCGCAGCACTTAATTCTAGGCCGTTATCGGGTTCACCAAAACTGACGGGGCATTGAAAATAGTTTTCCCACGACTCAGGATTAGCCGGCGCTATGCGTGAGAATTTCACCGAGAGGGGAGAAAAGCTTTGATCAGACATATCGCGGAACATTTTGACTATCGCGCCGAGAAAATAATCGATTCCCTCAGCAACAACCAACGGCTGGTGGTCAGACTCTTTTATCTCCATCGAGAAAGCAAAACTATCCGGGCCTGACTTACTGAGTGACAGACTACAACCATCATTGAGTAACAGATCAAAACGAACCATTCGCTGTAGGGCATCGAACAGGCTGTTACTGGCCCATAGCGAAAAGCCCAGTGCATGAAACGTAGTCGGGCAGACATACCGGGCCACCTGTAAACCGATATCCTCCTGGCCTGTTTCGTTTAATGCCAATGCCCAAAGGGTACGGGTGTGGTCAGAACTGAAGCGCACATCGGTATCGCGCTTTTGCGAGATATCCACACCGGCAGCATGTAAGAGTTGAGCGCCGTTGTAGCCCAGCGAATCCAGAGCACGTCCGACAGCGACAGACCAGCCACCAACGACGGTTGATGATTGCTTACTATCGACTGCTGCAGATTGTTTCTGTCGGGTATTTTCGTCCATGCTCACTCTGTACCAAAAGGCCTTGAAACTGAGAGACTCAGTGTACCCCTAAGTTCAGGTGAACCAAAGGATGGGAGGTGAGGTTGAATGGTTAAAAATCAGCTGCGTTCATTGCCAGTTGCTCCGGAGTGAAGCGATAGATTGTCATCTCATCCACGCTATAAGCCCCCATGTTCCGATAGAAGCTGATGGCGGGTTCGTTCCAGTCCAGGCAGCCCCATTCTAGTCGTTGGCATCCGCGCTGTAGTGCCAGTTTTGATAGATAGGCGATCATTGTTTTGCCAAGCCCTTTTGACTGAACAGGTTGATCGATAAAGAAACCATCAATATACAGCCCTGACTGCCCAGTGAAGGCCGAAGAGGTTTGGTAGAAATAGATAAATCCGACGGTCTCACCCTCAAGTTCGGCAAAAACCACTTCACCTTTTTTCTCGCTTAGTAACCGATGAATGTCAGCTTCAGTGGCGGTTATTTTATCCAGCATCTTCTGATAAGCACCGAGTTTTCTCATGTATTCGACGACCAGGCCTGCATCATCAGGCGTTCCTGGTCGCAATCGGTATTCACAATTCTTGGTTTGAATGAAATCCATATCGTTTTTCCTTAGTTAGAAACGTTGCCGAAAAATCCTTTAGATAAATCTGCTTTGCTCAGTCTGTTCCGGGGTGTCAATCCAGACGGGTTATAGCGAATAAACGATAGTGTTTCTAAACGATCGTTTTAATTGCTACAAATAGAGACAAGAGGTCCGGATAGTGTCGGGCCTCTTGTTTTATGGACTGCAAAAAAAAGCAGCTATTTACCAGCGCAAAGGAGTGACAATTTTATGGAAACTTTTATAGCAAACAACGTCTCGCAAAACCACCTGCAAATTCCACCGCAGCCAATAGCTCAACAGGCTATTCACCAACGTCAAAGGCGTTATTGGGATGCCCGGGTGTATGAAGAAGTCCGTGGTGATAACTGGAGCAGAACCAATGTTGATAACCGCATAGATCTACAGGGCTGGCTGCCACATCTGAAACAGCTCCCCCGTGATCCCTATGTAGATACCCGCTGGAAACGGATGTCCTGGTTCTATCTGGATCAGTCAGGTGAGCCCCGCGTGTTAGCCGGTTGCCCGATGGCGCAGGGTGGAGCCTTCAATGACGCTGATACTATGGCCGATAAAGTTCGCCATTACGCGCCCCTGGAAGATCAATTTATTCAGCGGGATGATGTGAGTAGTTTTATCAAAGGCTGGGCCGACCTGTGGGATATCCAACCGGGTGAACCGATTCTGATGCAGATAAATGGCGTACGGGGAGATGAATTAACCGACCCATTACAGGGGCAGGGTATCCATAAGGATGGCAGTCAGTTTCTCAGTGTACTGGTGATAAATCGTGAAAACGTCAGCGGTGCGACCAGCTCGCTATCGTTTGATAAGCAGGGGCGGCAAGAGATCATCTCGGCAGATCTGGCCCCGGGAGAGATTTTGCATATTAAGGACGATCAGATCTATCACAGTGTTAGCAGTCTGAAACCCCTGGATACCAGTCAGCCATTCGAGCGGTTTATCATCATTATCAATTGTCGTTTCAATGATCAGTTTCAGAACCGAATTCTAAGGGAGCATTTTCCCGGGGCGGTGTTGAATGAGTGGTAGGGCAGTAAGGAAAACAGGTCGGTAGAGAAACTGATGTAAAAGGCGAACCTAGTGTTCGCCTTTTTTTATTCGAGTAAACCACTGGTCAGTTGACCCGCTGTTTAAAGCTTAACGAGGCTCAGCTCTTTCGATACATATTCGGCAATTTAATATGGAACTGAATGGCCAGCGCTCGAAGAATAAACGCGACCAGAAAGCCCCCCATCAGGTCATAGCTGTAGGGCAGGTTTAAGGTGTTGAGTATCAGATAGGTAACCGATCCGACCAGCATAGGGGTGATATATAGCTCTTCATTCATCAGCGTCAGGTTGCTGCCACAGAGCAAGTCCCGGGCGATACCGCCAAAGCTGCCGGTCATAACCCCCATGCAGACCGCAATCAGGGGCGATGTGCCAAACTTCAGCGCGATCTCTGTGCCCACGACAGCAAACAGGGCAAGACCAACCGCATCCATCCAGATTAGTGCGCGTGTTCGCGAAGCCAGTTTAGGTGCAATAAAGTAGGTAACAGCTGAGGCGAGCAGGCAGATGATGATCCAGATAGGTTCACGGATCCAGAATACCGGTAGTTTACCTAGCAGCACATCGCGCAGAGTGCCGCCGCCCAGCCCGGTTGCGGTGCCGATCAACATCAGGCCCAGAATATCCATTTTCTGACGTGCGGCATCCAGTGCGCCTGAAACGGCGAAAACACCTACGGCAGACAGCCCCATGATGCTGATAACCGCAGTAATATCGAAAGGCATTAATTCGTTTCCTAAAGTGTGATTGGTGAGACATAAACGTTATGAA
>JAGPUU010000034.1 GCA_018067325.1 Amphritea sp. | reverse complement strand
TATATCTATAGGTTTATTGTATTTTAGTTATTAATATTGCGCAATTGAGATAAAATTCTTTTATTTAGATCGGTTATTGCGCATCAATCGCTTTAAACTTTGCTCTATTGATTGCTGCAGCGATAAATATTTGCCGAAAGCCAACAAAACAGACCGTTACCAGCGGATGTGGGTGAAAACACTAAAAGTGTCTAACCAGGTTTAAGCGCCAGTCTACCGGGCTGACTGATGTGTACCACAAGTATGCGATATACAGATTTGGTCCCGTGCCAACCGTACGGGATTTCAATTTTATATTGGTTAATAAATTTACTGCCAAAGGCAGATATCCAGTAGGACAACGCTATGTTTGACCATCGTAAATACAGTGCATTTGAACCGATCCGTTTGACCGACCGTACCTGGCCAGACAAAGCCCTGACGCAAGCGCCTGACTGGTGCAGTGTAGACCTGCGGGATGGTAATCAGGCACTGGTTAATCCGATGAGTGTTGAACAGAAGACTCGCCTGTTTGATCTGTTAGTTAAACTAGGGTTTAAAGAGATTGAAGTGGGTTTTCCTTCAGCCTCTAAACCCGATTTTGATTTTGTACGTAAGTTAGTGGATGAAAAAAGAATTCCAGATGACGTCACTATTCAGGTGCTGACCCAGGCCCGTGAAGAGCTGATTAAACGTACCTATGAAGCGATGGCTGGAGTGAAGAAGGCAACGATTCATGTCTATAACTCGACCTCTACGGTGCAGCGGGAACAGGTATTTGGCCAGTCCCGCGAGGGTATTAAGGCGATCGCTGTTCAGGGGGCGAAGTGGGTACAGCAATACGCAGCGCATCATCCAGATACTCAGTGGTCTTTTCAGTATTCGCCGGAAAGCTTTAGCGGTACCGAAATGGATTACGCCATTGAGGTCTGTGATGCGGTGATCGACCAGTGGCAACCCGAAGGTGGTCGCGACATTATTATTAATCTGCCAGCAACGGTGGAGATGTCTTCTCCGCACCTGTTTGCTGATCAGGTAGAGTATTTCTGTCGTCATCTGAGGAATCGACAGTATGTGCGAGTGAGCCTGCACACTCATAACGATCGTGGTTGCGCGGTAGCTGCCGCAGAATTGGGTTTACTGGCTGGTGCTGACCGGGTTGAGGGCACGCTGATGGGTAATGGTGAGCGCACCGGTAATATGGATGTGATCACTATGGGGATGAACCTGTATTCCCAGGGGATTGATCCGAAGCTGGATTTCTCTGACATCATCGAAATTAATGAGGTGGTGGAAAGCTGCACCGGAATCCCGGTTGGGGTTCGTCATCCCTGGGCTGGCGAGTTGGTTTATACCGCTTTCTCCGGAAGCCATCAGGACGCGATTCGTAAGTCAGTGAACTATCATACAGAACATAAGAAAGCTCATTGGGATGTGGCATATCTGCCAATCGATCCACGGGATATCGGTCGTGAATATGAAGCAGTGGTGCGGATTAACTCCCAGAGCGGTAAAGGTGGTGTGGCACTGGTATTGGAGCGGGACTACGATATAAGCCTGCCTAAGTGGATGCATTTCCCTTTGAGTCGTGTTGTTCAGGGAGCTGCTGAACAGAGTGGCATAGAGGTTTCACCAACCAATATAAAGCGTCTATTTGAAGAGCACTTTGTGTCTGTTGTGCCCCAGTGGCAACTACATGATTACGATCTTCACGCTGAGGATCAACACGTTAGCGCTCGCTTTAAAATCGGCGAGCAGCATATCACCGGTGAAGGCGCAGGTGCACTGGAAGCGCTTTGTGCGGCTTTGACAACCGGTTATCAGTGTCAGATTGAAGTTATTCAGTTTGATCAGCATGCGATAAGTGGTGGTACTGATGCTAATGCTCAGGCCTGTATCGCGGTGCAGATTAATGGCGATGAATATTGCGCTGTTGCGGTGGCCGAAGATACTTCAGCTGCCGCCCTACAGGCGATGTTAACCGCATTTAGTCGCTGTGGCATCGAAGCCGTTCAGGCTGCTTGATAAAGGTTCTGATAAAAAAGCCCGGTACTTAGCTGCCGGGCTTTTTTTGTTGTCTAGAGTGTTGCGGGTTTAGTCTGCGTTATCGGTGAAAGTAACAGGCGGCATTTCTCGACGATCTATCTCTAAGTGGAAGATATCAGGACGATTGTAATGACCTGCCACATCGAGCGCTTTGCGTGATTCCCGCGCAGCTTCGATATCAATGCTGGCAAATAACACGCCCTTTTCATTGTGAAGTGGTCCGGCGACGACGCCACCAAAAGGTTTCACTACAACCGCGTCACCAGGGTTAATCCATTCGTCTGGTTGAAATAAACGGTCTCGCTCGGGAAAAGTATCGGGAATATCACTACCTTGCATCGCCGTAGCGGTACTTAATACCCAGCAGCCGCCTTCACGGGCAATATGGTTCATTGAGGCTATCCAGGTGTCGCCGCTATCCCAGGTTGGCGCAACATAGATATCGATATCCTGGGCGAACAGACCGTACCGTGCCAGCGGCATGTAGTTTTCCCAGCATATTAAACAACCGATTCGACCCACTGGGGTATCTACGACACGCAGGCCGCTGCCGTCGCCAAACCCCCAGACCATCCGTTCAGGATTGGTGGGCATTATTTTCCGATGCCGATTCAATATAGTGCCATCCGTACCTATGACTACGACTGTATTAAATAGCGTCGATCCGCTGAAAGTGGAATCGATTTCGTTCATGCCCATCACTACAACCTGATTATATTTGGCGGCCGCTTCGCAGATGGGGTCCAGGTCGCCGTTAGAGATGTCGACCGCGTTATTGCGTAACAGGGTATGAAGCTGGTTACCCAGAGGCATATCTCCGCCGGGCTTAAGCCTCCATATCCAGGTGGGATAACCGGGTAGAAATGCTTCGGGAAATACGAGCAGTTGAGTGTCTTGTGCTGCGACTTCTTCAATTGTATTAACGGCTTGCGCAATTGACGCTTTGAGATCTAAGAGAACGGGTGGTTTTTGTGAAATTGCTACGTTGATATCCATGAGGTTTTCTCCACTTCAGGCGCAATAGTGCTTGGGCCATCGGGGTTGTTATTTGATTGGTCTGGTTGCTCTGGGTTTTTACTCGGGGATTAGATCGCCGGAGCCTCCTGCTTCAGTGGGGAGGTCTCTCATTTTTGGTAAACCATCCGCCATTGGCTGTACGGATTCCTGATAATGCACATGTAAGGCGGGTGTGAAGTTCAGTTCAGGAATAATCGCGGCAGGTACATCGATGACGCCCATCTCTGGATGTTCAGTAAACAGATGCCCACCGCAGGCGCGGCACCATTTACGAATACTGCCGGGTGTTTTTTTATAACTGCCAATCTGATCTTCGCCCTGTGTTACTTTCAGGGTTTCGGGGTTCCATAAAGTGAACGCACTGACAGGGCCTGCAGACCAATGGCGACAAGAGTCACAGTGACAATAGGCCATAAGAATCGGTTGAGTTGTGACGCTGAAGTTAACTGCTCCGCAGAAGCAACTTCCCCGGTATTGCTGTTCAATATTCATAATGAATCCTCTGTGTTTTAAGGAGGTTTGTGCCTTAAGTACAGCAGAGGGTCTATAGTTTGTTTAGTACAGAAATCGTACCTTAAGCTACGATTTCTGTAGTAGCGCATGAGTGATGACGGGATTCTTATATGAAAGGTTATGGACAGTTTTGCCCTATAGCTAAAGCTTGTGAGGCGTTAGGGGAGCGTTGGACGCTACTGCTGATACGTGAGTTGTTGTGTGGTAGTCGTCGTTATAATGACTTTAAACGGGGCTTGCCGTTAATATCGCCAACCATGTTGTCTCAGCGACTTAACGTACTGCAAGACAGAGGCCTGGTTGAACTCAAACGGTCTGAGGATAATAAAAGCAGAGAGTATCATCTTACTCAGGCAGGTCTTGAGTTGGAACCGATTGTCATGGGGTTGGGTGAGTGGGGTGCCCGCTGGATACGTAGTCAGATGTCCGATGACGATCTGAGTGTAGAGTTGTTGATGTGGGATATGCGACGCACGATTAACTGCTCGGCTCTACCGAGAACTCGCACAGTCTTACATTTTGAATTTAAAGATCTGGATAGAACCTATAAGCACTGGTGGATGCTAGCTGAAAACAGCGAAATCGACCTTTGTGTGGATGATCCGGGATTTGATCCCGATGTGTATTTTCTCAGTGATCTGAGAACCATGACTGAGCTCTGGCTTGGAGATATCTCCCTTACTGGCGCTGAAAAATCGGGAAAGCTGGTTATAAAGGGAAACTCTCAACTCATGAGAAATATTCCCGAATGGCTCATGTTTAGCGGCTTTGCAAATATCGAGAGAGGGGTTGCATAAAAAAGCCGCTTACATGAAGCGGCTTTTTTTAGAAGAAGATTATGTGTTCGCTAGAGGAACAGCATTAATCATACTACTTTGGCGCTTTCGGGCCTCGACCAACCCGCTTTTTAGGCGACTTTTTCTTTGATGAGGCTTTCTTAGCTGCGGCTTTCTTTATCGCTTTCTTGTTCTTTACGCTTGGCTTCTTCGCCTTAGGCTTGCCACTTTTCTTACCCGGTTCAGGTTTTTTTGGTGCCAGACCTGGAAAGGTAAGTTGGGGAATCTTCTCGCCGATAAAACGTTCGATCTTGCCCAGCGTTGGCCAGTCCAGAGGTTCTACGATCGACCATACGATACCTTTCGCGCCATCACGGCCTGAACGCCCTGACCGATGCACGTAGCTATCAGCTTTCATCGGCAGATAGAGGTTTATCACGTGGGTAAGATCAGGCAGATCCAAGCCTCGACCGACAACGTCGGTGGCTACAATCAGCTTAATTCGTCCACGGCGCATCTCTTTGATCCGCTGATTACGTTCGCTCTGACGCATATCGCCGTGCAGGCCATAACATTGCATGCCGCCGCTACGAACAATCTCAACCCATTGCTCGACCTGTTTGCGGCTATTTACAAAGATGATGCCCTGTTTTAGTTCCGGCTGGTGTATCAGTGCTTTAACCAGAAACTCTTTATGCTTCTCGTTGTCAGCCCGGTAGACGAACTGCTCAATATTGGATGGAATGTGGCGAGGTTGCTCTACAGCCACAATCTGTGAATCTTCATTCAATAGATCAGCAGCGAACTGCTGGATCTTTTCCCCTTCGAGGGTAGCGGAAAACATAAGCGTCTGGCGTTCCAGAGGCAATACATCAGCGATCTGCTTTATATCGTGTATAAAACCAAGGTCCAGCATCCGATCCGCTTCATCGATGATCAACATATTCACGGTTGATAGATCGAGCCACTCCTGAGCATTCAGCTCCAGCAGTCGTCCCGGCGTAGCAACCATAATATCGATTGGTTCAGCCAGCATCCCTTTCTGCATTCCAAAGGGAACACCGCCGACAATAAGGCAGCTCTTGATACGGTTGTTTTGGGTCTGTAGCTCAATGACCTGATAGATCTGTTTCGCTAGTTCTCGGGTTGGCGCGAGTATCAGAATCTGGGGTGCACTGCTGCGATCGTTATCCGCATCGAATATTTTCTGCAGGGCAGGCAAAACAAACGCCAGAGTCTTACCGGTTCCGGTAGGTGCTGAGGCTAGAAGGTCAACGCCTTCCAGTGCGACAGGAATTGCCTGTTCCTGGATTGGACGGGGGCTGAGAAAGTTGTTATCAGCTAATGGGCCCAGTATTTCCAGATCCAGATTTAGGTCGATAAAGAACATCGAAGGGTACTCACAGATTTAAAGGCGCAAGCATACCTTATTTTTGCCTTGTCGGATATTTAGGAAGGTGGTCGATTAGCCTGTTTCGACGCACTATTTCAATAATATTTTGCCATATCGGCTGGTGATGACGATTGCGCCTTGAGGTAGGCCTTCACAACGCCTATCATGCCGCCAAGATCTGTCACTATCTGCGATGAGCTGATAATAGTTCGAAATGTCGACTATAGTGACTGAAGTTGTTATTTCTGCCTGTTTGAGAGCTGTCTTTTGTCTGAATTTATTCCCGGCCAACGCTGGATCAGTAATACCGAATCAAACCTGGGGCTAGGGTTAGTCACTAGCATTTCCAACCGTCGTGTTGAAATTCTGTTTCCTGCTGTAGAGGAGGAGCGTACTTACGCCGACGATAATGCCCCGTTAAGCCGCGTTATCTATCCGGTAGGTGAGCATGTACGTAACGCCGATGGACTAAAATTGACCATCACCGCGTTTCAGGAATTGAATGGCATTATTGTCTATCAAGCTGAAGATGAAACCGGCGAAATACTGGTGCTTGAAGAGAAAGATCTGGATAGCTCGGTGCATTTCAGTAAACCCCATGACCGTTTGTTTGCCGGGCAGATCGATAAGATCAGCCGTTTTCAGTTAAGAGTTGAAACACTCAAACATCAATTTGCCCATCTGCAAGCTGAGAGTTATGGCTTGCTGGGTCCTCGCGTGCAGTTACTGCCGCATCAGCTCTATATCGCTCACCAGGTTGCCCGCCGTTATGCGCCCAGGGTTTTGTTAGCGGATGAAGTGGGCTTGGGTAAGACGATTGAAGCAGGTCTTGTGCTGCATCAGCAGTTAGTCAGCGGCAAAGTTTCAAGGGCGCTAATTGTAGTGCCAGACAGTTTGATACATCAGTGGCTGATCGAGATGTTACGCCGCTTCAATTTACGCTTTACCATTCTTGATGAGCTGCGTTGTGAAGCACTTGAGCTGTCGGATGAAGGGGTTAACCCTTTTGAGACTGCTCAGCTGGTGCTCTGTAATCTCTCTTTTCTTAAATCCAGCCCAGACCGTTTGGTTCAGGCTCTGGATGCTGGCTGGGATATGCTGGTGGTGGATGAAGCCCATCATCTTGTCTGGTCTGAAGAGGAATCCAGCCCTGAATATATCTGTATCGAAGCTTTGGCCCGGGAAGTAAAAGGTCTGCTGCTGTTGACCGCTACGCCGGAACAACTGGGCGTGAACAGCCATTTTGCCCGGCTACGTTTGTTAGATCCGGATCGCTATTACAGTTTGGCGCAGTTCCGTGAAGAGGAAACCGGTTACCAGC
>JAGPUU010000017.1 GCA_018067325.1 Amphritea sp. | reverse complement strand
CATATCTGTCCGCTAGTCATGGGTTGGTCTCTATGACGGGGCAGGGCCCTGGTCATATTGATGATCGCCTGGCTGAATTGGGTCATAAACGCCATCTTGCGCTGCGGTTGTCTAACTTCATGACTTCTGCAGATTTTTGTGAGAACTCTGATCTACTCTTTATCCTGCCTGAAATTGTCGCACGACGTATTGCTCAAGGGAGAAACATTGCCCTGAGATCCGTACCTGATGAGCTGATGAGTCCGCCAATCAACTTCTTTCTCTATTGGCATGAGCGTTATCATCGTGACCCGATGTGCCGCTGGATCAGGCAGCGTATTCTTCAGGTCATCTGACGCTAAAGTAGTGGGTAGATGGCCGTAAAGTACTATGGCTGATTGTGCACGCTTTTTGGATCATCTAAGGTCGGTCCATGGAGTCTGTATATGTCATTCTTTTCGTTTATCAGAGCCTTGATGCTTCTTTATCTGTTGTCGTTGAATAGCACTGCTTTTGCTCAAGTATCGGATGATCAGATGCGTGCAATTTTTCCTAAGCTGACCCGGGTGGGTGAAGTATTAGAAAACTCTGTGGTCACGCCTGTTTATCAGCTTGATCAACTGTTGGGATATGTTTTCGAAACTAACGATTTGACAGATCTGCCCGGTTTTTCCGGTGAGCGGATCAATCTGCTGATCGGCATGGATGCCGAAGGTGTGCTGGTGGGGCTGAAAGTACTGAATCATCACGAACCGATTTTCATGCATGGTTTGGGTGAGCAGCCGATGATCCGGTTTATCGGTCAGTATGAGGGCATTAAAGTTGATAAACGGGTCATCGTAGATAGTCGTCACAGTGGTCAGAATCAGGCAGGCTCCACGACGGTCTATATAGATGGTGTGACGAAAGCTACGGTTTCAGTACTGGTGATAAATGATACTGTGCTGGCATCAGCATTGAAGGTCGCCCGAAGTTATCTGGAAGGTTTCACACGGCCGCCATCGGTGACGGTACGTGAAGATGTTTTTGAATCGAATAATTGGCAGCAGTTGGTCGATAAAGGCCTGCTGCGCCACTGGCGTTTGTCTTCTACACAGATGGCTTCAGGTTTTCCCTTGGATCTGAATGATTATGCAGATCAGGAGATGCAACAGGCGTTATCTGAATCTGAAACCCCCGGGCGCTATTATTATGCCTATTTGAATACTCCGGTTACCGGTAAAAACCTTTTAGGCGAAGAGGATTTTGAGCGTCTTAAAGCGGTGCTTAGACCAGGGGAACATGCCATCCTGGTGGCCTCGGCCGGTAGTTTTGGTTTTCTGGAACCGGAGTTTAGACGGGGTACTGTACCCAGTCGATTGGGAATGTCGCAAAACGGGCTACCAGTAGATATCCGTGGCCTCGACTTCTTTGATGCGCGCGAGACCAGCCTACCCAGCGATGCTCCTGAGCTGACGCAAGTGGGTATATTTAGAATTAAGGCACAATCGGGTTTCGATCCATCGCAGCCAGTGACCCTGAGTCTTAATTTGGATCTGGCGCGAAATCACCTGATTCGAGATCAGGCTCAGTTGGATGATAGTTATCAATTGCCAACGGATCTTTTTGATATTGAGGTCATAGAAGAGGTTAAACAACTACCGTTATGGCAGCGCTTATGGCTGGATCGCTTGTTTCAGCTCGGCGGATTACTGTTGGCGCTTTTGGTGGTGACCGCTGCGTTTATCTGGCAACACCGTTTATCTGCCTATAGTCGTCTGTTTCACGGCGCTCGCTGGGGCGTAATGCTATTTACACTGTTCTTTATCGGCTTCTATGCTCAAGGCCAACTGTCAGTGGTTAATATCTATACGCTTTTGTTGCAACTTAAAAAGGGCTTTGATTTCCAGGTGTTCCTGTTGGATCCGGTGCTCTTTGTATTATGGACCTATGTCTTTATTACTTTGTTTCTTTGGGGGCGGGGTGTTTTTTGCGGTTGGCTTTGTCCCTTCGGTGTATTGCAGGAGATAGTAGGACAAGTTGCAAAGGTGCTGAAGCTTAAGCAGATAAAAATACCACCCGCTGTTCATGCTAAGTTGCAGAAGCTGAAGTATCTGTTATTACTGGTTTTGGTGGGCAGTGCATTCTGGTCAGTCAGTATGGCAGAGCGTCTAGCCGAGCTGGAACCATTCAAGACTGCGATTACACTAAACTTTATCCGTAGCTGGCCTTTTGTGTTTTACGCGGTGCTGTTGTTAGGAGTGGGGCTGTTTATTCACAAATTCTTCTGCCGATATCTATGCCCATTAGGGGCTGGGTTAGCGATGCTTGGAAAATTTAGCTTGTTCCGTTGGTTACAGCGTCGGACGGAGTGCGGTAGTCCATGTCAGCTCTGTAAGGTTCGTTGTGATATCGATTCCATTAATCGTGATGGCAGTATCGATTATGATGAGTGTATTCAATGTATGGAGTGTATTGTGATTTTGAACAATAAAGATCAGTGCGCCATAGAGTTATCTCAGAATAAGCAGAAGCGACGTAACCGAGACAACCGGAGAAGGATTCCCGCCCGGCAACTTTAATAGGCCCTGTTATCAGGGCTTGTTGGTAGGGCTCTGTAATCGAACTTATTAAGCGGGCTTTTTGGGTTTACCCCAGTCCGAGCTTTATCCCCAGTAAAACCAGTCCTCCACCAATCACCCGCTCGATGGTTGTACGTGCTCGCTTGAGCCATGCCTGAATCGACGGGCGGGTCAGCAGCAGTATAATCATGCTGAGCCAGCCAAATTCTGCCGCTACCGGGGTTATACAGTAGAGTATTTGTAGGGCGATACTGGACACTTCAGCAACGATATGGCTAAAGATGGCCACAAACATGATCAGAATCTTCGGATTGAACAGACTTACCATCATTCCAGCGATGAAAGGGTTATTACTGCTTTCCTGTGAGTCGGCATCATCGTTGGATGAGCGGGTGGCTATATAAACAATGCCGAGATAGATCAGATAAGCGCTTCCTAGCCAGCGGATCGCTTCGTATAGAATGGGTGTGCGTTCAATCAGGGCAGCCAGTCCGAGAACCGATAGTACGACATGAATTGCCAGTGCAGTGGCCAGTCCTGCAGCCGTTATAAAGCCATCCCGGCGAGAGCCTTGCAGGGTATTGCGCAGAATGATCGCAGTATTGGCCCCTGGAAGCATGGCGCCCAGTAGCATAATGCCTGCGAATACTAGCCATTCAGTCATTGTTGTTCTCTTAATTAAACGTCTTTAGTTGATGGGGGCAATTGTAGTGAGGATGTAGGGGGCTGGCGAATGCTGATTATAGATAAAGGTCATAACTAATTGTTATGACCTTTGGGGTGTGTAATATTATGCTTTATTGGGGCTTAGTTGGTGGGCCTTCAGAGGGATTCATCAGTGCCTAGACTATCGAACATGCGTTCTCGAAAGTAGCGATGGGCTGGGTCAGACTGCAGGCGTTGGTGCCAGATTAGGTAATAATTACTGGCGGGGATTTTCAGTTGTTCCGGTAGCTCCAGAATTTCCAGTCCATATTTAGGACCAAGCCGAGCGGCTATCCGGCTGGGCAGGGTTAATATGTAATTAGCACGGCTGGTGATAGCCATTGCTGAATGAATAAAAGGTACTGTCAGTTTCATCTTTCGTTGATGCTTGAGTTTTGCCAAGGCTTCATCGACCGCTCTGATTTTATCGCCACCGGCACTGATGCCGATATGATCGGCGTGGATGTAGTCTGTCATCGAAACTACCTGTCCGGATAGCGGGTGGTTCCGGTTTACCAAACAGCTGTAACTGTCGCTACCTATCTGTTTTCCATAGATATCATTAGGTACGGTGTCGAGAATACAGGCGGCCAGATCCATCCGTCCTTGACGCAGGCTTTCCATCATTCCAGGCTCCCAGAGATGGAAATGCAGACTGATACCTGGTGCGTCTGACTGTAGTTCTGCCAGTAGCGGTGGCATCAGGTCATGGGTGATAAAATCAGTACTGGCGATGTTGAATTCACCGTGATATCCCGCCGCTTCAAACCGGTTGGGTACCAGTAAACTTTCCAGGTGATTTAGCGCTTCTGGTAGTTTTAGCCAGAGCTGTTCGCCATGGGGTGTCAACTGCATATTATTACCTACCCGTACCATTAACGGGTCATCAAATATCTTTCGCAACTGGCTTAGGTTACGGCTCATTGCGGGTTGAGTAATGTGTTGATCAGCAGCGGCTTCTGTAACACTCCTATTGCGTAACAGGTAGTACAGAGAGATTAGCAGGTTGAGGTTGATGCGGGCGAGTTCCATAGGCTAAGCATATCAGTAAAAGTTATAACGTCAATTAGATGTCGATAGTCTTTTAATGGGCTTGCAGTGACTTTTGAAAAAGGTCATCCTGTAGCGGAAAATTTTAACTGATTGAGGTTTATATTATGGCACGTGCATCGGCCCGACATATTTTGGTAAGTAGTGAGACTCAGTGCGCTGATCTTAAGTCACAAATAGAAGCGGGCGCAGAGTTTGCTGATCTGGCTAAGGAACATTCTAGCTGCCCATCCGGTGGTCAGGGTGGAGATCTGGGAAGTTTTGGTCCAGGCCAGATGGTACCTGAGTTCGATAAGGTTGTATTTTCTGCGCCTGTAGGCGAGGTTCAGGGACCAGTTAAAACTCAGTTTGGCTATCACTTGCTGGAAGTTACCAGCCGCGAAGACTAATTTATCTTCTTGTGGGAAGACTGCTGCCGTAATGACGCGCAGTAGTCTTTTTCTTCAGATCTGGGTGTGTACCAGATGTAGTCCGCTACCTCTCTATCCGCTTTTGTGGGTTCTTTTCCAGTTTCTCCTCCTTTATCCACTTCTGTCAGCATTATTGAGATGCTTTTTTCACTACTCAACATATTTAGATGAAGTGGCACGCCACTATCTTTTCTCACATGAAATGCTCCAGAAAAAAGTATAGCCTGATCATTGCTCGCTAACTGGTGGCTCATGGCAAAGGCCATGCTGGCGTCCCTGCTGATCTGAATCTGTGCCATTGGCCCCATCTGTTTTAGAGGAATTGCCTGACAGTGGCTTTCATATACCTGCTGAAGTATTTCTGCCTGGATGTGCTCTGGTAAAGCCTCAACTGTTGAGAATCGAGGTTCATTCGGTGGTGCGTTTTTGTATATTTTCATCAGTACCGGTTTACTAAGGTTTCCTGGTTTTAGTAAATTGCCATTTGCCAGAGCTGAATTTATGAGTGGGCCGTAATCCTTCCAGGGCCAGCTACGATCATTCCAGTTAAGTAGGTCTTTAATCAGCTCTTCTTTACTGTTACCCGTAAGCTTGTCAATATTTGATCCCTGTTGTTCATCTAACATCTCCAACACCACACGGGTGTTACGGCTATTCTGTATATCCTGCAGTAGCTTGAGTTCGAGTTGATGATGGTGCGGGTTATCGTGTTTCTCACCCACCAGAACAAAACGGCTGGTTTTAATGTCGGCCAATAACTCAGCGTAGCTAATCTGTGTGCCGGACTGGGTTGAATAAATTGTTTCTGCCTGAAAAGGGCTTGGCTTTTTCTCGACAGAGGCTTGTTCAGTATTGGGTTTGATACACCCCTGTATAAAAATCAGACAAAAAACTGTTGAAATTGATAAAAATGACCTGAGATTGCATTGTTTTATAAACATTTTCAGTAGGACCCTTTTCAGTTGCGCAGGGCTGAGGTAACGTTAAGAAAAAGGACAGTGTGTAGGAGAAACATAGCATGAAATCTGGAATTACAGTGAGCGTTCGCAAGAAAGGTGAGAAGACTAGCAGTGAGACCTCTCCTGAGATGACGCAGCGAATCGATGAGGCGGTACATTTCGTTCATGGGCTGCGTAAGAAGGGCGATAATGTTAAGCAGATGATGGAAAAGTTAAACGAACACGATCATAAGCACCCGGATGGCAATGATTGGAGCTATGATTCACTGCATGACTTTATTGCAGAGCATAATCTTTAAGCCTTAGTCATCGCTACTGAAGC
>JAGPUU010000421.1 GCA_018067325.1 Amphritea sp. | reverse complement strand
TACCTGGCGAACTTAACCGGGAAACCCTCTATGACCTGGTTGTAGCGGAAATAGCAGGGCAGCGAAAAGCCTTTGATCTATCTCTGGAAAACTACCTCCACCAGGCTCAACTAACAGGTGATCCGGCAATCGCCAAACGGGCGACCTATATCGCTCAATATTTGCATCAACCTGACCAGACGTTGCTGGCCAGCACGTTATGGCAACAGGCTGAGCCTGAAAACCCTGAGCCCTACCAGATAGCCGCCAGTCTTTTGCTGCGCAAAGGTGAATTTGCTACCGCACTACCCCTACTTAGAAAGGCTCTCAGTCATTCTAATCCGCAAACTCTGATGGTCATCAGCGCTCAGACAAAGCAATTCAGCTCCGAAGAGGCTGAGGCTTATATCCACCTGCTGGAGGAGTTCGCTGCCGATGAAACAGATGCAACCCTACTAACAACACTAGGCCTGCTGTACAAACAGCAAGGTAATAACGAACAAGCGTTAAAGCGCTTTAATGCCGCCATTCAAGCAGAACCTGAGCACCTTGAAGCGATCATTCAAAAAGCAGAATTACTACGAACTCAGAACAAGTTCAGACAAGCTATCGTGATTCTTGAATCACAAATGGAGAAAGGCAAACCTGATCAGCAGCTCTATACGCTATACGTTCAACTGCTGTTCCAGTCAAAGCAGATAAAAAAGGGCAGCGAACAGGCACAGATGCTAGTCGACAGCTTTCCAAATGAGCCACAACTAAGTTTTTATGTTGCTCTACTCCTATTAGAAAACGAACAGACCGAGCAAAGCCGTAAGATAATGAAAGACCTGCTTATACGCTACCCGGACAATACCACCCCTCACTACTATCTAGGCTTGGTTGAACAGCAAGAAGGCAACATTGAACTGGCACTCGATCACTTCCTTAAAGTACGGGACAATAATAACCTGCTGCCGGCTTACCGACGCATAGCGACCCTACTGGATCACCCAAGTGACCGCCTTCGCCTACAAGAAATAATTCAGCAAGCCCGCAACAGCATTCCTGAAATAAGCACTCAGCTTTATGTTATGGAAGCCGAGTGGCTTAATCTAAATGACTATAAAGGTACTGCTCTCAGCGTTCTCGACGAAGCTTTGCAGCAACACCAGGATGACGTCAGCTTATTGTACACAAGGGCGATGATACTTGAGCCTCAGGATATTCAACTGATAGAACGCGATCTTCGCCGAGTCCTTGAACTGGAACCGGATAACAGCATGGCGCTCAACGCACTGGGCTACACCCTATCACTCTATACCGATCGCTTTGATGAAGCATTTGAGCTGATAACAGCAGCATTCAGGCTCAAACCGAATGATCCTGCCATTCTTGACAGTATGGGATGGATTTTACTGAAACAAGGTAAAGCAGCAGAAGCGGTAAACTTTCTTCAACAAGCTTACGACCAGTTTCCCGACCCAGAAGTAAGCGCTCACCTTATCCAGGCTTACCAGGCATCAGGGCAATTACAGAGAGCTCAAAAACTTTTACAACAAGAACTTCTCAAACACCCTGGTAATGATTTTCTGATGGATGCGGCGACATCCATCGATAAGCCACAGGAATAAACCTTGAAGATTCGTGCACTTATTTTATCTACGGCATTACTGCTGGCGGGCTGCTCTGGTCTGACACCAAAACAGGACACGGCGGCACCAATTCACTCATGGGATGAACTGCGGCAAGCGTTGCTCACCGCAGATAGCTGGCAGCTCAGGGGTAAAATTGGTATACGTACCCCCAGCGAAAATCAAAGCGCCAGCCTCTATTGGCAGCAACAACAACAGCACTATCAGATCGAGCTCACAGGCCCCCTGGGGCAAGGCGGCGCCCGAATCGACGGTAATGGCGAAGGAATTACGATCAACATAGCCGGTGAAGACCCTCTCTGGGCAGCATCACCTGAGTTACTAATGGAACAAACTCTTGGCTGGCAATTCCCGGTTCACCAGCTGCTGTACTGGGTCCGAGGCATTCCAGCACCTGGACAACCATTCGAACTAAGCTTAAACCAACAAAGACCTCAGAAAATCATTCAGAATAACTGGGAAATCAATTACTTACGATTTAGCACTCAACAAGGCTATTCCCTGCCGGAAAAGCTCACTATCAGCCAGAATGACCTACGCCTTACCATCATTGCAAAAGAGTGGCAGATCCAGCTCTGAAATTGACGCTTTTCGGCGGCATTCGTTTGACTTTAACTGTTCGTTCCGGGAAAATATGCGCCTCTTTTACCGGGCAATGACCGGAATTAAGAGTTACTGGGGTATAGCCAAGCGGTAAGGCAACGGGTTTTGATCTCGTCATGCGGAGGTTCAAATCCTCCTACCCCAGCCATCTTAAACCCTGCTTTCATAGCACCAGGCTAAAGAGAATGGCCGGGCAGCAGCACCTGACCCTTTTTATGAGGTTTAAGTAAAGTGCGAGCCCCGTCAAAATTATGAAAGAATCTCAATTAAACGACTGTAGATCCGAGAAGGTAGACATTGTGCCTAAAATGATGGTCTTCACTGGCAATGCAAATCGCCAGCTGGCTGAAAAAGTAGTAGAACGCCTCGATATTCCAATGGGCGAAGCCACCGTAACAAAATTCAGCGATGGCGAGATCAGCGTTGAGATTCATGAGAACGCACGAGGTAAGGATGTCTTTATCATCCAGCCGACTTGCGCTCCCACTAATGACAACCTGATGGAACTAATTGTGATGGCTGACGCTTTGCGTCGCGGCTCTGCCAGCCGAATCACTGCTGTAATTCCTTATTACGGCTACGCCCGTCAGGATCGTCGTCCGCGCTCTGCTCGGGTTGCTATCAGCGCCAAAGTAGTCGCTGACATGCTGGCAGGTGTAGGTATCGACCGGGTATTGACCGTCGATCTGCACGCTGATCAGATCCAGGGATTCTTTGATATCCCTGTAGATAACGTATACGGCTCTCCGGTTCTGCTGGATGAGATCGCCCGTCAGAGCTATGACAACCCTATTGTTGTCTCTCCTGATGTCGGCGGCGTAGTTCGCGCCAGAGCTGTTGCCAAACAACTGGGTTGCGATCTGGCTATCATCGACAAGCGTCGTGAAAAAGCCAATGAAGCTCAGGTAATGAACCTGATCGGTGATGTCCAAGGTCGTACCTGTATTCTGGTAGACGACATGTGTGATACCGCCGGCACGCTATGCAAAGCAGCGGGAGCCTTGAAGGCTAACGGTGCCGAGAAAGTTGTTGCTTATGCAACCCATGCAGTACTGTCCGGCGCAGCGATCAGCAACATTACAAGCTCGGAACTGGACGAACTGGTTGTGACGGATACTATCCCGCTCAGCGAAGCTGCTACGAGTTGCCGTCAGATCCGTCAGTTAACGCTGGCACCGATGCTGGCAGAAGCGGTACGCCGCGTCTGCAACGAAGAATCTATCAGCGCAATGTTCCGCTAAGCCTTCGGGCATAGCTAACAGCTGATATAGATCCCACATAGGGATAATGCGCCCGCAAGGGCTTACTCAACAACTGCAAAGACCTGGTCGCAAGGTGTTTGCAGTTTTGTTTTTACTATAGGTATTAAAATGAGCAACTTTGTATTGAATGCACTACCACGTACAGACGAAGGGAAAGGTGCGAGCCGCCGCCTTCGTCACTCTGGATATGTTCCAGCTGTAGTTTACGGTGGAGACAAGCGTAAGAAGCCTGTATCTATCTCTCTGGAAAACCGTGTACTGGTTAAGCAGACTGAAGATTCTTCTTTCTACTCCTCTGTTCTGACTCTGGAATTAGAAGGCAAGGAAGAGCAAGTAATCATCAAAGATCTGCAACGCCACCCGTCTAAAAGCAACATCATGCACATCGACTTCCTGCGTATCACTAAATCTACGCCTATCGAAATCGTTGTACCGCTGAACTTTGTTAACTTTAACAAGTCTCCAGCTGGCAAAGCATCAGGTAATTTTACTATCCAGCAGAACACCACTAAGATTCGCTGCCTGGCTGATAAACTACCAGAAGCTCTGGAAGTAGATATGTCTGCTATCGATATGGACACGGTTCTTCACCTGTCCGACGTGACTCTGCCAGCAGGCGTAGAGATCGTACAGCTGCGTCGTGGTGCTGATCGTGACCAGAGTATCGCACAGGCTTACACTCCACGTGGCAGTGTAGCTGCAGAGTAATTCTGCTAACAGAAGACAGGTTCCGGCATGCAAGACCAGATACAGCTGATCGTTGGCTTGGGTAATCCCGGCCAGAAGTACGACCAGACCCGTCATAATGCCGGAGCCGACTTTGTCGGGCAGCTTGCTGCCCGACACCTTACCCCTCTCAAGCCTGAATCAAAGTTTCACGGCCTGTATGGGAAAATCAGCCTGAACGGCTCCCCTGTTCACCTGCTGATCCCTACTACCTTCATGAATCTCAGTGGCCAGGCTGTTGCCTCGCTGGCTAACTTTTACAAGATTCCTGCTGAATCCATCCTTGTCGCCCACGATGAACTGGACTTACCCCCCGGTGTTGCCCGCTTTAAATTAGGCGGAGGACACGGCGGCCATAACGGTTTACGCGACATGATCAGTAAAATGGGCAACAACAAGAATTTCTATCGCTTGCGCATTGGCATCGGACATCCGGGCAGCGCAAGCCAAGTCAGTGGTTTCGTCCTTAAAAAAGCCCCAGCTTCCGAATTCAAAATGACTGAAGCGGCCTGTGACGAAGCGATGCAAGTGCTAGAACAAGCCACCAGTGGCGACTGGCACAAAGCCATGACGACCTTACACACTTTTAAAGCTGAATAACTGACGACAGGATAACTGGCATGGGTTTCAAATGCGGCATCGTTGGCTTGCCAAACGTAGGTAAATCTACCCTTTTCAACGCCCTGACCAAAGCAGGTATCGGTGCTGAAAACTTCCCATTTTGTACAATTGAACCCAATGCGGGCGTTGTACCAATGCCTGATCCCCGTCTTGACGCGCTGGCTGCAATTGTTAAGCCTAAGCGGGTACTGGCCACCACGATGGAATTCGTGGACATTGCAGGCCTGGTTGCCGGAGCTTCTAAAGGCGAAGGCCTGGGCAACAAGTTTCTCGCCAATATTCGCGAAACCGATGCCATCGCGCACGTAGTACGCTGTTTCGAAGATGAGAATGTTATCCATGTGGCGAATAAGATCGACCCCATGGATGATATTGAAATCATCAACACTGAACTGGCACTGGCTGACCTTGAATCAGTTGAAAAACAGTTAAATAAAGTGGCTCGTATCGCTAATAGCGGTGACAAAGCCGCCATTAAGTCCAAGGCAGTTCTGGAAAAAGTACTGGCGCAATTGGAACAGGGCAATCCGGTTCGTTCCCTGGAACTCGATGATGATGAACTGGCTGAAATATCACAGTTTCACCTATTAACCATCAAACCTACCATGTATATCGCGAACGTTTCCGAAGACGGTTTCGAAAATAACCCCCATCTGGACAAAGTAAAAACACTCGCCGCGAAAGAAGGCGCCGAGATTGTTGCCATCTGTAATATGATGGAAGCTGAGATTTCAGAACTGGAAGATGATGAAAAAATGGAATTCCTTCAGGAGATGGGCATGGAAGAGCCCGGCCTTGATCGGGTAATCCGTGCTGGCTACAACCTGCTGGGACTTCACACCTACTTTACTGCCGGTGTTCAGGAAGTCCGCGCCTGGACTGTCAAAGAAGGTGCTACCGCACCAGAGGGCGCCGGAGTTATCCACACTGACTTCCAAAAGGGCTTTATCCGCGCAGAAGTAACTAGCTACAACGACTTCATCCAGTTCAAAGGAGAATCCGGCGCTAAGGAAGCTGGAAAATGGCGACTCGAAGGAAAAGACTACGTCCTGAAAGATGGTGATGTTGTCCACTTCCGCTTCAACGTTTAAGAAATAGATCGCCGTTAATCCTGATCTGCTAACCATCAGATCTGTACAAAAAACAGCCATTCGGGAATGATTCCGGATGGCTTTTTTTTTAGCCACCGAATAGCCATGGAAATGGGCTGTTTTTTCCCTCTAATCGGTTGACATGGTTAGCAAAAAAGAGAATAATTCGCGGCCTTGATAAGTGCTAAGGCAATATAGCTCAGCTGGTTAGAGCATCGCATTCATAATGCGAGGGTCGCAGGTTCGAGTCCCGCTATTGCCACCATTTCATTTATCAAGACTGTTGGGGTATAGCCAAGCGGTAAGGCAACGGGTTTTGATCTCGTCACGCGGAGGTTCGAATCCTCCTACCCCAGCCATCTTTTCTTTCTGCACTAAACCAAGCTTTACTCCTCAAGCTCAAGCCATCAAGAGAACCTCGAGGTTCGACTAATTGCGAAGCAATTTGAGACGAGCGCCAGCGAAGCCCGAAGGGGACTTATCGTCTTCAGACGATTAGGATCCATCCTCCTACCCCAGCCATCTTTCCAAGATCCACCCTCTTAGTATTAATTTACTCTGCATTACACCCAACTTGTTCAGTTAATAAGTGAGACGTTGCTCGTTGCTCGTTGCTCGTTGCTCGTTGCTCGTTGCTCGTTGCTCGTTGCTCGTTGCTCGTTGCTCAGAATTATCAGCCCCTGCACAACCAACTCAACAACTTTCTTACAAAGCTATTCACTCTCTCGTTAACCTAACGCTAAATAAAGAAGGCTTATATCGAGCAACGAGCTAGTCACGTACTTTGTGACGGTCGAGCTACTAACTACGGCTTTTTAAGTTTCTTTGTGACGTCGAACAACGAGCTACTACTTTTAAGTTTTTGACCGCTGACAGTTTCCTTCAAAGCGGATACACTCGATAGATCAAACAAGTATCTCAACCGCAGAAGAATACGATGAGTGGACAAGCAGAAACAGGCGCGCCTGACGCCCTGTTAAAAAGGATTATTTCAGAAAAGCGACAGCGTCTGCGCAAAAATGTGCACATCCTGTTTCTAGGCCTGACCGCAGAGGAAGCGGACCCCATTATCACCTTGCTTCGCGGTGCCAGACTTGCACCCCGGGGTAAGCAGGTACAGTCTGAAGAAGAGTTTAACGAAGCGCTGAGTGAGCGCTCCTGGGATCTTATCCTCAGCCCTCAGGTAGAGGGCAAGTTTACCGCAAAAGAGGCTAACCAGGTCCTTCAGCGGCTTAACAAAGACATCCCTATTATCCAGCTGGTCCCCGAAAATAGCAGTCAGAAGCTGCTGCAGGGACTGAAAGCCCGAATGGCTACAGTCATCTCTCTTGATGAGCAGGAACTGTTGCTGATTCAAATTCGACGACAACTTGAACATCTGGAAAACCGTCGTCAACTGCGGCTTGCCGAAGCACAGCTAGCAGAAGCTGAGAAGCACTGCCAACAACTTGCAGCGCTGTCAGAGTTACCCATTAGCTATCTGTCATACGACCTTATTTCAGAATATATTAATCCTGCATTCTGCGAGCTCTTCGGATTAGAGGAAAGCGCTATCAGCCAGGGAGAACTGCTGGATAAGTTTATTGCGATGAAGGATCGCGACCAACTTAAGATATCCCTGCAAGAAGCACTTGAAAAAGATCATCCAATCAAAGTAGACCTGACCGGCCGCCGGATAGATGGAACAAACTTCCAAGCGGCTTTCAGCATCCAACATGCCCGCTACCTGCATCAAGACTGTCTTCAGGTGATCATCAGTCCTGATAGTCGCCAAAATGATAGAAGCTTTGAAAATTTCGACCCAGCCACCCGTCTGTATGATCGGGATTACATGATCAACTCACTGGAGAAGGCGGTTCACAAAGCTATTCCCGGTGGGGCTGATTGCAGCCTCCTGTATGTAAAGTTTGATAACTATAGTTCACTACAATCAGAACTTGGGGCAACCGGTAGCGATATCGTGCTTGCAGATGTCGCCGAACTATTCCGCAAAAAGATCAACAAAGCCCATATCTGCGCACGGTTAGAAGGAGGTGTATTTGCTGTACTCTTCCACGACCCTAGCCCGGACAAAGCCATGAAGCTGGCTGACTTATTGTGCCAGGCTGTGTCCCAACTGAATATCAATGTCACAGGTACTACCGTGCAAACCAACTGTAGTATCGGTATCTGTACCATTAATGATAACGCCCCCCATTTTATGGAGCTGCTCAACCGCGCCCGGATTGCCGCGGATGAAGTCGGTAGCAAAGGACAGAAAGGCAACGGTGCAAAGCTGTTCGAACTGACTACCGATGTGGATGAGGGTATTGATAACTCAGCTATCAATACGATTTGTGAAGCGCTAGACAAAGATCAGTTCCGTATTTTATTCCAGCCTATAGTCGGCCTGACTTCCTCAAATGGTCTGGGTAACTATGAAGTCTTCCTGCGGCTCAATCAAAATGATAATGAAGAGGGTTTATCGCCTAACGTTTTCCTCACCACTATGGATCATGCTGAAACCAGCATTCGGCTCGATAAGTGGGTAATAGAGCACGCCTTTATTCGTATTGCAGAAAAGCTCAAGGAACAGCAGCGCAGTCGGGTATTTATCAACCTGACAGCCCGCTTCTATCAAGATTCTGATGTTCTTAACTGGGTCGCAGATCAACTCAAGGTATACCGTATTCCGGCTGATCTTATCGTCTTTCAGGTAAGCGAATCAGACCTGAGCACAAGCCAGACTCAGGCAGAGAATTTCCGTGCGGGCCTTAAGAAATTGGGCTGTAAGTTCTGTATTAAGCATTTTGGCGTATCTGCAAATCGTGAACTGCTGCGTAAAAAGCTTAAACCAGACCTGGTGAAGCTAGACGGCTCCTATATTCAGGATCTAAACCATTCAACGGATACCGATAAAGCGTTTGCCGCCATGATTAAAGAATTAAAGAAGTCGAGCATCACCACCATCGCTCCCTTGGTGGAAGATACCCGCCTAATGGGTCGGCTCTGGAAGCTGGGCGTAGACTATATTCAAGGCTACTACCTACA
>JAGPUU010000419.1 GCA_018067325.1 Amphritea sp. | reverse complement strand
CCATACGGGAAAGAGCAGCATAAACGATCTAATCGTTCTGGGTGTTACCGTTATTCCTACTTATGTTGTTACCGTAGGCCTTTGGCTGTTATGCCGGTATATGGAAAGAAGGCTGGCTTGCTGATTCGTATCCTGAGTTCGTTGCCTCGCCTTAACTGGCTATGAACAGATGATGGCTTCAGGCCAATACGAAGGCTTGCAGAAAATTTAGACTTAAGAGGATTAGATACATAAATAAATATTATGTATCATGAGCTTACCGACCAGGAGACTCAGACATGAACAACTCTTTGCCCTTGCCAGATGAAAAGAAACTGCTGGTAACCTATCGGGTAGAATCAGGCTGTCTGGGCCCGGAAGGCGAGTGCTATGTTTCAAGCTTTTGTGAATTCGCACAACGTCAAATTCAACCTCTCTATGCTGATTTCATCGCCTGGAATGTGGTATCCAGAGATGACAAGCATGAGCCTGAAATTCAGTATAATTTAGTGACTAAAAGAGTGAATCACTCACAGGCCAGCCGCTATTTCGCTGCATTTGGGTCAAGCATTGATCAGTTTGAAATTGATCTGTCTGAAAAACTGACAGAGCTTATTGATGAGTTCATGGGGCATTAATTCGATACGTTATTTCCTTATATAGCGTAGTGCGGCTTTAAAGCCCTAGCCTCTGTTTTTTTTGTTTGTAGATTCTCATTGTTTGATCATATCCTCTCTTCTATTATTGGCACCATTGTTGGTGTAACAGGACAGGTATCGTGCAAGATATATTAGATGAGATAGTCGCTACTATAGGCGCTAGTGAAGATAGGGGGCAGCCTGCTGACTATATTCCTCAGCTGGCTTGTATCGATCCAAATCAGTTTGCGATTACAGTAGCGATGGCAGATGGGCGGGTTTTTAGCGCCGGTGACAGTGACCAGTTGTTCTCTATTCAGAGTATCTCCAAAGTATTTACCCTAACTATTGCGCTTGGAAAATTGGGTGACGCTGTCTGGTCTCGGGTAGGCCGTGAGCCGTCCGGAGATCCTTTTAATTCTATCGTGCAGCTCGAGCATGAGCTGGGTAAGCCGAGAAATCCTTTTATCAATGCCGGTGCGATTGCGATCGCCGATGCGATTATTATGGGGCATCAGCCGAAAGAAACATTGGGGGAAATTCTTCAGTTTGTTCGGTTTATTGCCGATGATGACAGCATCAGTATTGATGATAAAGTTGCCCAGTCTGAACTTGCCACCGGTGATCGAAACGCTTCTTTAGCCCACTTTATGGCTTCCTTCGGTCGAATGAATAACCCTGTTGATTGTGTCCTGGGCACTTACTTTCATCATTGTTCAATTGCGATGAGTACGTTGCAGCTGGCTAAGTCGGGGCTTTTCCTGGTTGATGATGGCAAAAATCCAGTGACAGGTGCTCGTGTGGTATCGGCCCAGAGAGCCCGAAGAATTAACTCACTTATGCTGATGTGCGGTCATTATGACGGATCAGGTGAGTTCGCATACCGTGTAGGGTTACCGGGTAAAAGTGGTGTAGGCGGAGGGATATTAGCTGTCGCACCGGGTAAGGCCTCAATTGCTGTCTGGTCTCCGGGTCTAGATGCGGTAGGAAACAGTAAGCTGGGAACGGATGCGCTGGAGAAGCTGGTGCAGCATACTGGCTGGTCTATTTTTGGTTAAGTCTGACAGACTCCTAGGTGTAAACATCAGCTCAGCCTTATTCGGGCCTCGTTAAGCACTGAAAATATCAGAATCAGCTGAGTGATTTGTACTCAGACGTGTTAAAGTGCGCCGATTATTACTGGCATTATCTATCCGTAGTTAAGGCCTGTTTCACTCTATGGAATTATTATGAAAAAGACGTTTAAACTGTCTCATCCAAAGCTTGCCCTTGCCAGGCATGTTGACGCTATCAAGCACGAAGTTAAGAAGTATATAAGACGCGAGCGAAATAAAGCGTTGCCTGAGGATGTAGATTATTGGGATTTTGATTGTCGTATAGGCGCGGATGAAGCTTGTTGTGAGGCGGTTCAAATCTCTGACATTAACAAATTTATTACTGAGGCTGAGTCAAACGAGGCTGAATCCTTTTATTTAGAGATTATCGCCAAGCCTGGGTATCGTAATTCAACACCAGCTGAGTAATTTAAAACCTTTTAGTTAATAAAAGGAATTTGAGATCAGCAGCGCTTATTAGTAGGGCTTATCAGAGGGGCTTATCAGAAGGTCTCATACAAAGAGATTAATAGGGCCTTTCTTCTCAGTCGGTTTACATAAGGACTCAATATGAATTTGGATAAAGCAAAAAAGCGTATCGCTAAGTGCGTTAAGAGAGGCGTTAAAGGATATCCGCAAATATCGCTGAGCTACTTTGGTGAGACCGCTGATGTTGCTACTGAAGTCAGTGTTCAGTTTGTATTTGAAGAGGGTGCTGAGGCTCAGGAACAGAGGTTTGTAGGTAAAACTGATGTTAGAGAAGATGAGGTCATTCAGTCTGCGATAGTGAAAATTATCGAGCGGGCAGAGGTTAGTACTGTGTTAGTGACAGATACTGTGTCGCTTCTTGGCTAAGCACTCCTGATTCTTCAATGTAATCTGATTCTTTAATTTCTTTGTTTT
>JAGPUU010000417.1 GCA_018067325.1 Amphritea sp. | reverse complement strand
TGAACGAATTTTCGGCAAACTAATCAGCCTACAGGACATGATGGCACTGCTAGTCGCCGACCGAACCAACCGCACCATCACCCGGGTAGTCCAAAGTGCCGCGTCAATGACCTTCCTGCCTATTTGATAGGATTTTGTAGGCGTTGCTTCCAGCAGCGATAGGTGTATCTCGCGGCTAGAAGCCGCTCCCACTAGATGTTTTATTGTTTCATCTCTTTAATAAATTTATCCGAAGCCTGAATCGAGCGTTTCATCTCTACCACCAAACGATCTATATCCCTTTTAATACCACCAAACTCGCCTTTCAAAGAGCCTATCGCACGGGCATTGAGATTGTGTTTGAGAAATAGAGTGTTGTCTTTCAACGCAGATAACACCGGCCGCATCTTAGCCTCCGTACGCTTCAAACTGGTATGAAGCGAGCGGTAGCGGGCTTGAGTATCTTTAAGCGCCTGAGCACTCTGACGGCGTAGTTTTGCGCTGCTGTATTGATCAAGCTCCTCTTTCCATTCATCAAACAGAGCCTGCGCAACATCTTCAACCTGACGAATATGATCACTGACCGATTCTGCCGCCGCGTCACTATCATCGTACGCAGACTGCATATCGTTATAGACCGACTCCAGCTCACCTCCTTCAAAATCCACCACTTTTCGGAATTGCTCTAAAGCAGATACAAATTCCTCCTGAGCTTCATCCTGAGCCGTACGGGTATCTTCGACCCTATCCACCAGAATGTCTCGTTTATGGACACCCACTTTTTCCATCGCTGAGTAGTAAGCACTCTGACAACCACTGATCAGCGGCATGGATAGCAACATCACACAGACTAAAACAATACGTTTCATCAACATTCCTTACATAAGAGCTTATAGACGGGTTTACAGCGGTTTGTTAATCCGGATCTTACCTATTTTATGGTTCTCATTCAGCTCCAGGCAGACGTCTGCACGGCCCGGCATCTCTTCCAACATGTTACGGGTAAGTCGTTCGTAATGCTGAATAAAGCGCCTGATCTCCCGTTCATTCATAATCCGAAGATGCTGGGTGGGTTGCTGGGTATCATAGAAATAGCGCACTCTCTCTGCGAGTTTTTTCTCCTGTTGAGAGCGCCATTCAAATACTGATTCCATACTGGGTACTTTCAGCATAATCAGTACATCCATCAGCCCAAACAGTTCTTTATAACTGCCTTCTAACTGTTTATTCGCATAACCGCGCCAAATACCCAGTGGGTCCTCACTACGCTCAAGATCGTTAACCGATTCAGCCAGCTGGCTCTCATCCTGTGCCGTAGCACCGACACACCAGCCTTCCAATACAATCACATCCGCTTCACCGGTCCATTCCTGCCAAAGTGCTGTAGGACATCGATCGTCTATCGATTTATCAAAAACCGGTATCTTTACATTACGCCCCTCTTCGCCGAACTCACCTTTAAGCCCACGAATCAATTCGATACCCAAATCAACATCATGGGTACCGGGAACACCCCGGGTTTTCAGTAAAGAATGAATCGAATGAGCCATCTCTTCACGCTCACTGCGGGTTTTGTAGATGTCATCTATAGACAAACCCACCACTTTCAGACCAAACCCTTCCTCAAGTATCACCTCTATCAAATTAAACAGTGTCGATTTTCCTGCCCCCTGAGCACCATTAATTCCCACCACCAGCGGACCTTGATGTTGATTCTTTTGAGCTACTAGCCAGGCACCTAAAGGCACATAAATCGACTCTAACATCTCCACCAGCCCAATATCGACTTTAAGAGATTCAAGGGTTGAAGCGAACGCTTGTTCAACTTTACTTACTGCCTGCTCACGTTCTTCATCGCTCAGGCAAAGCTGATCAGAAGGCCAGCGGGTCAATGAACTCATGACACCTCATCCGGCTTGTGAGCTCGGTTATTACGCAGCCATTGCTGTATCGCTACGATCTGTTCAGCTTCCATCAGCGAAGGTGCATGCGTTATTCCCGGTATCTGATAAAGATCAAGATCAGGACGCAAGGTCTGCATCCGCTCAACTGTATCAGCGGTTAATACGTCGGACTGGTCTCCCCAAATCAGCATTTGCGGACACTTAACCTGCGTCCATAAAGGCTCCAGATCTATATCCTGATGCTGTGCCTCCTGAGTCCCCTCCGCCAGACGAGGGTCATAATGCAGACCAAACTCCCCTTCGCCAGTCACTCTGTGACCATACTTAACCAGATGTTGCCACTGAGTATCATTTAAATTCCGGTAAGCGGTATAGGTCGAGCGCATATACTGCTCAAGCTCTGCCAATGAGCCGAAACGATGGTCACCAACATAGCCGGCTATCCTTTGTAATGACTCCTTACTGATAAAACTGCCAATATCATTCAACACCAACGTTCGAATGGGGGAGTTTGGCAGAGCTGCCAGGCAGGTGCCTATAATGCCTCCCATAGAGGTACCGATCCAATCCACCTGATCTACATCCAGGCGAGCTAACAAAGTAGCCATATCACTCATATAGCGGGGGATATCGTAATTAACGCCTGGGGCAAGCCAATCGCTTTCTCCCCGCCCCGGCATATCAGGGCAGATCACCCGGTAATCACGGGAAAGAGCCCGCGCCAGTTCATCAAAATCACGACTATTACGGGCCAGACCATGCACACAGACCAGCACCCGGTCATTATCTGCACTACCCCATTCGTGATATACAACCCGATGAAATCCAAGAGGGTCGAGCGCCATCACCGATCTGGTTCGCATTGCAATCTCCTGTCATCTGAAATTCTGCTTATTACGTAAGGAAGGCAGATGTAAGTCCCTAACGCTACCATCTAGTAAAGAATTGTAAAGGACGAACAATTCTACTTACGCGCTCAAAGATATGTATTATGATTTCTGAATGTACCTAATTCCGGCATACAGATGGACAAGTAATGGCTGAACAGACAGATAGATCCTTTTACCATAGCAATAAGCACTGGATGCTCCCAATACTGATAATAATGGGTGCTGTGCTGATATTTATCGCATTAAAGGCAACCAAGCCCACCGCGCCATCCCAGCCCATAAAAGAAAAAGTATGGACTGTAAAAGTTATTGAAGCAGAGTTCGCTACGTTCTCCCCCCAACTGTCACTGTATGGCCGAATAGAGTCCCCTTCCAGCAGTACTCTCTCTTCGTCGATAAATGCCTATATTGAAAGCCGTCATACCTCAGAAGGCAAAAAAGTAGCCGCTGGGCAGCTGCTCATACAACTGGATAACCGTGACGCTTCTCTTGCGCTGACCCAAAAACAAGCCGATGTTGATCGCATTGAAGCCTCCATTGAAGCTGAAAAGGTACGCTACCAGTCTAATCTTAAAGCGTTGAAGATCGAGAAGGAGCTGGTTCGTCTTACGCAACGAACCCTAGAGCGCTATCAGGATCTTAGCACGCGTAAATTAGCCAGTCAGAATCAGCTGGATGATGCCCGCAGAACATCACAGCAGCAGGCACTTTCTCTAAACAGCCGCCAACAGTCCATCAATGATCACCCCAATCAGCTGGCACAACTGGTAGCTCAGCTTAAACAAGCAACAGCACAGCGAGACAGCGCTGCACTGGATCTGGAACGGAGCCAGATAAAAGCGCCGTTTACCGGTCGAATTGCAGAGATCAAAGTGGCCGCAGGTGAGCGGGTTCGCAGCGGTGAT
>JAGPUU010000410.1 GCA_018067325.1 Amphritea sp. | reverse complement strand
GGTATTTGCCCCACTGGGTGGCGTCTGGTTCCTCAGCCTCTATGTAGTATTAGTGGGTACGCTGTCAGTCACCTTTTTTAAGCGTTTGAATCACCCGCTACAATCAGCTGCAATCCTGATGTTGCTGGCAATACCCTGGGTCGCCATACAACAAGAAAAGATTCCCGAAGACTGGACCTTGCCGATTGGTGAGCCGGTAGATGTGATGCTGGTGCAGGCGAATATTCCTCAAGAAGAGAAATGGATACGTAGCAATCTGGACAATATTCTACAAACCTATGTCGATCTAAGTCAGGGCAGTGATAAAGTCGATCTACTGATCTGGCCTGAAACCGCTATTCCTACTTTTTACACGTCGGCATCAGCGATGCTCAGCCCGTTGATAGAACAACTAGAGCAAAGTAATACTGCCATGATCAGCGGCATTCCGACCATGTATCTCGACCCCGAGCATCCTCAAGGAAGACGCTATACTAATAGTCTGACCCTGTTTGCCGGTGGCGGTGGAAGCTACGATAAGCAACGTTTAGTGCCTTTTGGTGAATATGTACCATTGGAAAGCCAGCTACGCGGTATTATTGATTTCTTCGATCTGCCAATGTCTGAATTTAGTCTGGGCTCAGCCAACCAACCGCTGTTAGAGGCAGGTGACACTCATATCGCACCGTTTATCTGTTACGAGATTGCCTACCCTGAACTGGTTCGACACAATAGCCTTAACAGCGATCTATTACTCACCGTCAGCAATGACACCTGGTTTGGTCACTCTACTGCCCCGACACAGCATCTGCAGATTGCGCGTATGCGGGCACTTGAAACTGGGCGCTGGTTAATCAGAAGTACCAATAACGGCATCAGCGCACTGATTAGCCCAGATGGACAAATCAGCGCGACAATACCTCAATATGAGCAGGCGGTGCTGGTAGGAGAGGTCCGCCGAATGGAGGGCCTGACACCTTATCAGCAGTGGGGAATATTACCGCTGCAGATTCTGACAGCGCTAATGCTATTGCTGGGACTCTTCACCGCTACTCCAAGGAGCAGAAGCACGTACAAAAGTATCTGAGCCGCATTTCTGACACAGGGATAGACGACTAGTACGGGTGTTAGTCGTCTTCTCTCCGCACACTAAGCAGGAAAACGTGCCTGCCGCCGCTATCTCGCGGGCATGATAATGATCTTCACCACTGTCCAACCGCTGCTCTAACTCGGCAATACCAATACGGGTTCGATCTGCTAACTCCATCAGCTGCCGGGCCACCTGCTGTTCCAGAATATTCAGATCAAAGTTAAGCCAGGCGGCGATTCCCTCTCCAGTTTCATGAGCATAGTACCCCAGGCGCTTAAGATCCCGTTTCAAATAAGCACTGAGCAGATCCATCTCATCCCGGGTCATCTCTTCAGCAGTCAATTCAAGCTCAACCGCCTCTTCAATCTTCTGTTGCAGGTAGTCCCATGAGCGGTGTTCTGCTGATTCCAGATCCTTGCGCAAACGACTAAGTACACGGTCATACTGAGCACTACGATCTATACCATTATTATTGTTGCTCATATCACTCTCCAAAGCCGACGAAAAACTATATGTAAGATTGCATATATTGTATCCTATGCTCCATAGACAAAACTTTCCATTGACCGGCACCAATCCTTTGCCGGTTTTTATTATCAGAGCCAAAATGAACGAACAATACAAACCGCAGCACATTGAGCCAGAAGTCCAGAAATTCTGGGTAGAAAATGAAAGCTTCAAAGCGACTGAAGACCTTTCCAAAGAGAAATTCTACTGCCTATCCATGTTCCCCTACCCTAGTGGTCGGCTACACATGGGTCATGTTCGTAACTACACCATTGGCGATGTAGTTTCTCGCTATCAGCGGATGCAGGGTAAGAATGTCCTGCAACCGATGGGTTGGGACGCTTTCGGCCTGCCCGCGGAAAACGCGGCGATGAAAAACAATGTGCCACCCGCTAAGTGGACCTATGAAAACATCGATTACATGCGTGATCAGCTGGACCTGATGGGCTTTGGTTACGACTGGAGCCGGGAAGTTGCCACCTGTCACCCTGAGTACTATCGCTGGGAGCAGTGGTTCTTTACTCAGCTGATGGAAAAAGGATTGGTCTACAAAAAAGATTCAGAAGTTAACTGGGACCCGGTTGACCAGACCGTACTGGCAAATGAGCAGGTCATCGATGGCCGCGGCTGGCGTTCCGGTGCTTTGGTTGAACGCAAGAAGATTCCTCAGTGGTTCCTGAAAATCACCGATTACGCCGATGAGCTATTGGATGATCTGGACAAGCTGGAAGAGTGGCCTGAACAGGTCCTCACTATGCAGCGAAACTGGATCGGCCGTTCTGAAGGCGTAGAGTTAAGCTTTCATGTAGAAGGCTTCGGCGAGATGGAAGTCTTTACCACCCGCCCGGATACACTGATGGGCGTGACTTACGTTGCTGTAGCCCCAGCTCATCCACTGGCTCAGCAAGCAGCAGAGAACAATCCTGAACTGCAAGCATTTGTCGCTGAGTGCAAAAACATGAAAGTGGCTGAAGCCGATATGGCCACTATGGAAAAGAAAGGCTTCGATCTGGGCATCCAGGCGGCTCACCCGATTACCGGTGAAATGGTACCGGTGTGGACAGCTAACTTCGTACTCATGGATTACGGTTCTGGCGCGGTTATGTCCGTACCGGCCCATGATCAACGTGACTTTGAGTTCGCCAAAAAATACAACTTGCCTATCAAGCAAGTCATCCGCCCTGCTGATAACAACATCGTCGTCAATATGGATGAAGAAGCCTATACCGACAAAGGTATTCTGGTGAACTCCGGAGATTTCGATGAGTTAGATTTTGAGATGGGATTCAAAGCAATTGCCGCTGAACTCCAGAGCAAAGGCAAAGGCAAAACCACCATCAACTATCGACTGCGCGACTGGGGTGTATCCCGTCAGCGCTATTGGGGCACCCCGATTCCAGTTATCAACTGCGACAGCTGTGGCGCAGTTCCGGTACCTGAAGATCAGCTGCCTGTTGTCCTTCCTGCCGATGTAACTTTTGATGGTGTTGGCTCCCCAATCAAAAAAATGGACAGTTTCAAGAAAACTAGCTGTCCAAAGTGTGGCGGCGACGCTGAGCGCGAGACCGATACCTTCGATACCTTTATGGAATCATCCTGGTATTACGCCCGATACGCCTGCCGTAATGCCGAAACAATGCTGGAACCAGAAGCGGCTAATTACTGGCTGCCGGTCAATCAGTATATTGGCGGCATTGAGCACGCTATTCTCCATCTGCTTTATTCACGCTTTTTCCACAAATTGATGCGTGATCAGGGACTGGTTAACTCTGACGAGCCGTTTGAACGACTATTGTGCCAGGGCATGGTACTGGCAGAAACCTTCTATCGCGAAGATGAGAACGGCGGCAAGCTGTGGATCTCGCCAACTGAAGTCAAAATTGAGAAGGACGATAAAGGTCGTGTTATCAAAGCGACTCACATCGAAGATGGCCAGCCGGTTGATTCCGCAGGCATGGGCAAGATGTCCAAGTCAAAGAACAACGGTATCGATCCACAAGTGATGATCGATAAATATGGTGCAGATACGGTGCGCCTGTTTATGATGTTTGCCGCGCCTCCTGAGCAATCTCTGGAATGGTCGGACTCCGGTGTAGAAGGTGCACATCGCTTCCTTCGACGACTGTGGAAACTGGTACACGATCACCTGCAATACCCGGGTGACCTAGTCGCAATCGAGCCAGACTCGTTGAATGATCAGCAAAAAGAGCTGCGTCGTAAGACCCACGAAACGATTAAGAAGGTTTCCGATGACGTTGAACGTCGTCAGACATTCAATACTGCCATCGCTGCAGTGATGGAACTGACTAACGCCATCAGCCGCTTTGTTGATGCCAGTGATCAGGGACGTGCTATCACCCGTGAAGCACTCACCGCGGCGGTTCAGTTATTAGCCCCCATCGTGCCTCACATCACCCATCAGCTCTGGATAGATCTGGGTAACAGTAATACTTTATTGGATGCCCCTTGGCCGATGGCCGATGAAGCAGCCATGACCCAGGCCAATGTAATGATGGTCGTTCAGGTCAATGGAAAAGTCCGGGCGAAGATCAATGTGCCCGCGGACTCCGATGAAAGCGTTGTTTTACATACAGCCTTGGCAGATGAAGGGGTTCAACGCCACATGGATGGTAAAACAATTCGTAAGCAGATTGTGGTACCCAATAAACTGGTCAACATCGTTGTTGGTTAAGGAATAACAGATGACTTACGGCCTGAATCGGTTTTCAGCAACATTTTTTCTGATAGTCAGCTGTCTGATGCTCTCCGCCTGCGGATTTCATCTGCGTGGCAATGCTGATATAGCAGAACCGCTACGCCAGCTGACTCTGGTAATGCCAGATCGCTCACGCAGCAGCCTGGAACCGCTTCTGCGCCGTCAGTTTGAAGCCAACGGTATTACGGTGAACGGTGGCCAGGGCTATCAGCTAGAGATCAATTCTGAGTCCCGAAGTCGTCGTGAAGCCTCTCTGGGTGCTAACGCCGATATCGACGAGTACGAATTAACCCGGAAGGTCAGTTTCCTTGTGAGAAATCCACAAGGGGAGATAGTACTGGAACGTAAGCTGACAATAGAACGCACTTACGATTACGATGCCGACCGGGAAACCGCCAGCAGCGTTCAGGAAACCCAGCTCTACTCTGAAATGGAGCAGCAACTGGCCAGTCAGATCCTCCGTTTCTACGCCAACATTAAGCCTTAGAGCCTATGAAAATAAAACCAGAGCAGCTTGCCAGCAAACTCAGCCAGCAACCGGCTCCGGTTTATATGGTGACCGGGGACGAAACCCTGCTGATTGAGGAAAGCTGCGACCTTCTGCGTCAACACCTCAACTCCGTGGGATTCACCGAACGGGAAACCCTCTACACCGACTCGGGCTTTAAGTGGGAATACCTACTGCAGTGCGCCAACGCCCTCTCCCTGTTTGCTGAACAGAAGATCATCGAACTTCGCTTAGGCAGCAGCAAACCTAACAAACAAGCTAGTGATATCCTGCGAGAATACTTAGAACGTCCTGCTGAGGATAATGTACTACTGATCATCGCTAATAAACTGGACGCAGGGGCAAAGAAAAGCGCGTGGTTCAAAGCGATCGATCAGAAAGGCATTATTGTAGAGATCTGGCCGGTAGAACTTCAGCAACTCCCCGGCTGGATTAATCAGCGAGCGCAGCAGATCGGCCTTAACCTTGAAAATGATGCGGTTCAGTTACTCTGTGAACGTATAGAAGGTAACCTGCTGGCAGCTAAGCAGGAGCTGGACAAGCTTAACCTACTCTACGCAGGCCAAAGCATCTCCGCTGATATGGTGATGGACAGCGTATCCGACAGCTCCCGCTATGACATCTACGGCCTTACTGAAGCCGCTATACAGCAACAGGTTAGCCGTTGTAACAAAATCATTGAAGTGTTGCGACAGGAAGGTACTGAAGCAACCGTAGCACTCTGGGCGATCAGCAAAGAAATTCGATCTCTCATCGCCATCCAGAACGGCCTCAGCAAAGGCACCCCTTTCGACACCATCTGTCAGCGAGAGCGAGTCTGGGGCAAACGGAAAAACTGGTTACGCTCAGCGGCCCAGCGTATTCACCCTGAGACCCTCAAACAGATGCTAAGCCGTTGCTCAGAAGCCGACGCGCAGATCAAAGGCGCTGTTGGCGACCCTTGGTTAACCCTGACCGGGATAATTCTCCAACTTGCCGGGGTCGAATTAGGGCTAAGATAGGCCACCAGGAAAGGCAGACCGCTGAACAAGTTCAGCTGGCTAGTGGTTAAAACGAAAAATGTCGTTTTCCTTGCTAGGAAAAGCAAAAGCATTAAAACCTGATCACATTCCTAGAGTTGATCTATCTTTAGAACGTAGGGATACTTAAGCAGGCTTTGAGAGAGGACAGATTCTGAAATGAATACCCGATTGTTCATGTTACCCGCTCTACTCACCCTGTTACTGAGCGGTTGCTCAGACAACAGCGATCCGCAAACAACCTCAATCGATGGCGAAGAGCTTTATTCCCTCAACTGCGCACGCTGCCATAAAAAAGATGGCTCCGGCGACTTCCTCAAAGGCATCCCCGCAAATAAGCGTACAGCATTGCAGGAAGAGCAGGTGGTACTACTGATCCGGCAAGGCGACCCTTCCCGGCCTGAGATGCCGACATTTCCAGACCTCACAGAACAACAAGCCTCAGCGATTGTGGATTACCTGTTTAGCCTTAAAGTACGGTAGCTAGAACGCCGCTTCGCGACTGCTAGTGGCTAGACGGAAAACTTCGTTTTCCTTGCGAGGAAGAGCATTTAGGTATCAGTAGGAGCGGTATTTTGTTCGCTTATCCTTGAACTATCTAGAAAATATAAACCGGCCCCTTCAATCCAATCTGATTCAAATAAACCTGTCACCTATATCCGCTTTCGACCCACAGCGGACATAGTTAATCGACTCGAGTCTGTTGTACTATAGCCTTTTTTAACAGGCTGATTTAGCCGCTTCATAAATACCAGAAGTTTAGGGGGGATTACCAAAGCATATATATTAAATTCCCATGCCTTTCAGTATTTCATTACACTCAGCTTGTAGTTTTGGCATACAGGAAATAAGCGCATCTAGCTTAAAATTAATGATGGGCCAGTTTTTATGAATACATTCTTCAGTAATTCGATCTTTTAGTTCCGTTTCAGACCAATCTTGCCAGCCTTGATTCTTGTGCATAAAGACACTGATCGAGTCAGCTAGCTGCACTACTGTTAGTAACTGTCTGAATTCAACAGATTCTTCATTTATCTGCCATAAGTTATAGCGATGATGTTGCTGAATTACCTGAGTAATAATTTCAGGAAAACTCCATTTTTTGGCTGCTAAACAACCAACATCAGCATGGGTAAAGCCAAATAATTTATTTTCTACACCGGGTAATTCCGTAGCCTTATCCCACACATGTACATCAATGACATCGATAATCTTTGGCGATATCTGAAGGAGGACAAATCGGCCAATATCATGCAGGAGCCCACAAAGGTAGGCTAACTCCTTATCTACTGAAAAATCATCTACGCTTTCAGCCAGGTGTTTGCATAAATGTGCTGTTTCTAAAGAATGGCTCCAAATTGCTTTGTGTGTTGGCTTTGAGGGAGGGACAATTTTTGAAATGGACATTACGGTAATCAAAGAGAGTGTTTTTATTATACCTAATCGAATCAGCGCATCCTCAATACTGGTTATTGGCTTAGAAGAGGCTGATGCCGCAGAATTTGCAAAGCTGAGAACTCTTGCTGCAAGAAGTGGAGCTCTTAGCGTAAGCTCACCCACTCTTTCAAAAAAGTCATGAGACTCATGAGAAAGCAGCATTAGCTCACATACA
>JAGPUU010000407.1 GCA_018067325.1 Amphritea sp. | reverse complement strand
TGTAGAGCAGCTTCCAGCCGCGAATAAAATTCGCCTTACACTGCTCGCGGCTGGAAGCCGCTCCTACCTATATAGAGCAGGCTCTTCCGAGCTACTAGCAAGTCACGCCTTTTGTGACGTTCGAGCCACGAACAACGGTTCTTAAGCTACGAACAAAAAAAAACGCATCTATATAGATGCGTTTTTAGACTAAATTCGCTTCGGGGCTTTATAACCCACCAATCAACGTATATTTAATCTCTAGATAATCATCCATTCCGTATTTGGAACCTTCACGGCCGGTACCTGACTCTTTTATACCGCCGAAAGGTGCTACTTCAGTAGAAAGTATACCGTCATTCACCGCTACCATACCGTACTCAAGCGCTTCAGATACGCGGAACACACGCGCATAGTCACGGGTAAAGAAGTACGCTGCAAGACCAGACTCAGTATCGTTTGCGATCTGCACCGCTTCCTCTTCAGTTTCAAAACGGAACAGAGGCGCTACCGGGCCGAAGATCTCTTCACGGGCCAGACGCATATCATTAGTGATGTCGGCCACAATCGTTGGCTGGAAGAAGTTACCACCCAGTTCGTGAGGCTTACCACCAGCAATGACACGGGCACCTTTAGCAACCGCATCGTCAACCATCAAGGTCACCTTCTCTACTGCCGCACGATTGATCAGCGGCCCTTGCTGGAACTCACCTTCCGAACAATTACCTACTTCCAACTTCGCCACTTCTGCTGCGTAACGCTGCGCGAACTCTTCGAAAATACCACTCTGAATCAGCAGACGATTGGCACAGACACAAGTCTGACCTGAGTTACGATATTTAGAAGCCATCGCCGCCGGAATTACCTTATCTAGGTCCGCATCATCAAAGACGATCAACGGGGCGTTACCACCGAGTTCCATAGAGGTCTTCTTTACCGTATCCGCACACTGACGCATCAACTGCTTACCCACCGGCGTCGAACCAGTAAAGGAGAGCTTGCGAACAATCGAGCTGTCGGTCAGCGTCTTACCAACTTCAATCGGACGCTTGGTTGTCACTACGCTGATAACACCGGCGGGAATACCCGCCCGATCAGCTAGTTCCATTAAGGCCAGAGCAGACAACGGGGTATCTTCAGCAGGCTTAATGATCATTGTGCAACCTACCGCTAGTGCCGGAGCACATTTACGGGTGATCATCGCATTAGGGAAGTTCCAGGGCGTTATCGCTGCGGTCACACCGATAGGCTCTTTCGTCACAATAATACGCTTATCAGCGGCGTGAGTAGGTATCACATCACCATAAGCCCGCTTACCTTCTTCTGCATACCATTCGATAAATGAAGCACCATAAAGCACTTCACCTGCAGATTCAGCAATAGGCTTGCCCTGTTCAGCAGTCATCAAAATAGCCAGATCATCTTTATTGGCAACAATCAGCTCAAACCACTTACGTAACAGTGCCGAACGCTCTTTCGCGGTTTTCTTTTTCCAGCTTTTGAAAGCTACCTCAGCGGCAGCGATAGCAGCTTCAGTCTCCTCTGCTCCCAGATCTGGCACCGTGGCAATCTGCTCACCTGTTGCCGGATTGAGTACCGGATTAGTTTCACCGTTCAGTGCATCTATCCACTGACCATTTACGTAGGCTTGTTGCTTTAACAGGGAAGGATCTTTCAGGGTAATCATGTATGACTCCAAAAACAGCATTACCGCCCGTTTAGAACTAACCCGGGCGGTAACTATTCAGTAGAACTTTTTAATAGCGCTTTTTAGTATAACGTTTTCGCGGGGCAAATATGCCTCACAAAGACTGCTGCCTATTTCAGGCAACAACCTTTTCTGCTTTTAGCTGAGCAATCTCTTCTTCACTCAATCCAATACCTGCGAGCACACCATCAGTATGCTGCCCCAACATGGGAGGTGCAGAGCTATATTCGATCGGAGTTTCTGAAAACTTAACCGGGTTTGCCACTGACGGGACAGTGCCCGCTTTGGGATGAGGCAAATCGATCTGCATCTTCCGATGCTTTACCTGCTGGTCATCAAAGACTTTATCCAGAGTATTGATTGGGCCACAGGGCACTCCACACTCAGACAAATTCTCCAACCACCAATCACTACTTTGGCCTTTCATCAACTCTGCCACCAAGGGTGTCAGGTCATCACGGTTTTCAACCCGTAGTGAATTCGTTGCAAAAGCCGGGTTATCAGCTAGATCAGAAACACCCGCCAGCGTACAGAATCGTGCAAACTGCCCATCATTACCCACCGCCAGAATGATGTGTCCATCGGCAGTAGGAAAAGCTTCATAAGGAACGATATTTGGATGGGCATTACCCAAACGAGCCGGAGGCTTGCCGCCTACCAGATAGTTCATCGCTTGATTAGCCAGGGTTGCCACCTGAACATCCAGCAGCGCCATATCAATATGCTGACCTATACCCGTTTCAGTACGGTGCAGCAGCGCAGCCTGAATCGCATTACAGGCATAGAGCCCGGTCATTACATCCACCAGGGCGACGCCTACTTTCATCGGCTGACCATCCGGGTCACCGGTGACACTCATCAGGCCACCCATGGCCTGAATCATGAAGTCGTAACCAGCACGCTGAGCGTAGGGGCCATCCTGACCAAAACCAGTTATGGAGCAGTAGACCAACTTAGGATTAATCGATTTAAGGCTCTCGTAGTCGAGGTCATATTTCTTCAGACCGCCGACTTTATAGTTTTCAATAACCACATCAACATCTGCAACAAGACGTTTGATCAACTCTTGTCCGGCCGCTGTTGTCATATCAATAGCTATCGATTGCTTACCCCGATTAGCAGAGTGAAAGTACGCCGCATCGGTGGGATTACCTTCTTCGTCTTTAACAAAGGGAGGCCCCCAGCCACGGGTATCATCACCGCAGCCAGGACGTTCCACCTTAATCACTTCAGCACCAAAATCTGCCAGCATCTGACCGGCCCAGGGGCCCGCCAGAATGCGACTCAGATCAAGTACTTTGATGTGAGACAAGGCACCCATCAGAAGAACGCCTGAATGCCCGTCATCGCACGACCCAAAATCAGGGCGTGAATATCGTGAGTTCCTTCGTAGGTATTAACCGCTTCAAGGTTCATCACGTGGCGGATAACGCCAAACTCATCGGAGATACCGTTGCCGCCATGCATATCACGTGCAACACGAGCGATATCCAGAGACTTACCACAGTTGTTTCGCTTCATCAGAGAGATCAGCTCAACAGGACAACGATTATCATCCATAAGACGACCCATCTGCAGACAACCCTGCAAGCCCAGAGAAATCTCGGTTTGCATATCTGCCAGTTTCTTCTGTACCAGCTGATTAGCCGCCAGAGGACGCTGGAACTGGATACGATCTAAAGTGTACTGACGAGCAGAGGTCCAGCAGTATTCAGCGGCACCTAAAGCACCCCAAGCGATACCGTAACGAGCTTTGTTAAGGCAACCGAAAGGACCCGCAAGACCCTCAACACCTGGCAATAGGTTTTCGTCTGGAACAAATACATCTTCCATTACGATCTCACCCGTCACAGAAGCACGTAGCGAGAACTTACCTTCAATCTTCGGTGCGCTCAGGCCTTTCATTCCTTTTTCAAGAACAAAGCCGCGAACAACGCCGTCCAGTTTCGCCCAAACAACAAAGACGTCTGCTACCGGTGAATTGGTAATCCACATCTTCGCGCCCTTAACGATGTAACCACCGTCAACTTTGGTCGCGCGAGTTTTCATATTATTTGGATCAGAACCAACATCAGGCTCAGTCAGACCGAAACAACCGATCCACTCACCGGACGCCAGCTTAGGCAGATACTTCATCCGCTGCTCTTCGCTACCATATGCATAGATAGGGTGCATAACCAAAGAGGACTGCACTGACATAGCAGAACGGTAACCACTATCAACACGCTCAACCTCACGGGCAACCAGACCGTAACAAACGTAATTTACTTCAGAACCACCGTACTGCTCTGGCAGAGTTGAACCCAACAGGCCCAGTTCACCCAGCTCCTGCATGATCTCAGTGTGGAAAATTTCGTGACGGTTTGCTTCCAATACCCGCGGTAGCAACTTGTCCTGACAGTATTCGTGAGCAGCGTCACGTACCATCCGCTCTTCTTCTGTCAGTTGAGTTTCAAGGGAGAAAGGATCTTCCCAGTTAAATGCAGGCTTAGTAGAAGATTTGCTCATAGAACAGGCCTCTTGCTTCTCAGGTTATATGCAATTACCGCTGACAGGTAATGATTATCAGCAGCGCATTGTTCATTATTTTTTACAAAACCAAGGAACCAGCAACTTAAAAACTGGCCCAATTTCGTCCTAAGCAGATAATAAACTCTCGCTTCACTAATCGTATATGCCCCTTCGGGGGGAGTACATCACAGTATCACTAATCAAAGCGACTCCGTAGCTCATCATTTCAAACCCATCCTAATCGTAAAAGAGATCCACCGAATAGCCACTGATCTGTCAGGAGCCTATCGGACTTAATCAGTCGTAGCGAGGGATTGACTGGGTTAGTCAGTTTTACAATCGATTGAGGCGAATAGCCATTCTATTTAACGAAATGGACTGTAAGAAATGGCTGACTCAGGCTTTTCCGCAGTAGAGTTGCGTTAAGTCCGACAGGCTCCTAGGATGGAACATTAGAATAACGATAAAAGGATGACTTAGTGCGTAGCACATTGATACGGGCACTCTATCTCACCGCAGGTCTGCTGTTTGTTCTGCTAGCAATCATCGGTGTGGTCCTTCCTCTGTTACCCACGACCCCTTTTCTCCTGGTGGCTGCTTTCTGTTTCTCCCGCAGTTCCGAAACACTACATCAATATCTGCTTAACCACCGTCTGTTCGGTCATCTTATACGGGACTGGGAGGCATACGGTGTCATCCCGCTTAAGATCAAAATTCTCTCCACAACCCTGATGCTCACCATGATTAGCTACCCGCTATTCTTCCTCCCCATTCACCCTGGACTCAAAGCGCTGGCAGCTGGCTCTGTTATATTTGCGCTTTGGTATATCTGGAGCCGGCCATCAGAACCCCTTATTTCATCGGACAATAACTAATAATCGCATCAGTTAACTCTTGGCATCATCTTAAATTCAGATCTAGTTAAGTATATAGTTAAAACACCACTATTAATTTAATTCAACAAAATTTGATTTAATATCAATTTACCTCATACACATTCATCACCATAATCCTCTCCTCTTTCGGGACAACGCTTGTCCCACTTACCTATTAATTGGAGAAAATGGTGAAAACACATATTCCGGGCTTTCCCCGTATCGGCGCCCAGCGTGAATTGAAATTTACACTGGAGAGTTACTGGCATGGAAAATCCAGCCGCGAACAGCTGGTAGAAACGGCAAAGACACTGCGAATGCAAAACTGGAATATACAGGCCGAAAGCGGCATGGATCTGGTCACCGTTAACGACTTCTCTCTGTATGATCAGGTGCTTGATCATTCGGTATTACTCGGCGCTATACCCGAACGATTCAACGATGGTAGCTGCGATAGCTTTGATAACTATTTCCGTATGGCCCGGGGTCGTGCCCCCTCTGGTGAAGCTACCCGAGCCTGCGAAATGACCAAATGGTTCGATACCAACTATCACTATATGGTGCCTGAACTCTCTCCAAATCAGAGCTTTATCCTCAATCCGGAGAAACTGCTGGCAGAGATCGCCGAGGCCCAACAACTGGGCCACCAGGTTAAACCTGTTATTCTTGGCCCGGTTAGCTATCTGTGGCTGGCTAAATCCGCGGGCGAGGAGTTCGACAGATTAAGCCTGTTACCTGCATTACTCGATAGCTACAAAGGTTTATTGAAACTGCTTGCCCGTAAAAATATCGACTGGGTACAAATTGACGAACCGGCTCTGGTATTAGAACTCGATACTCGCTGGCAGGAAGCTTACCGCGAGACCTACCAGTCGCTAAGCAGTTGCGGCGCCGACCTGAAAGTCCTGCTGACCACATACTTCGGTGCATTAGAAAAGAACTTCGATCTGACCAACTACCTACCGGTCGATGGTTTTCATCTGGATGCAGTACGTGGCGGAGATGAATTTATCCGTTTCAGCGAATGCCTCAGATCTGATCAGGTGCTGTCCGTTGGTGCTATTGATGGTCGTAATATCTGGAAAGCAGATATTACCGCTCTAAAAGAACGGCTGGCGCCTGTTGCCCAGCGATTAGGAGATAACCTCTGGCTTTCCAGTAGTTGCTCTCTGCTACATGTACCGGTAGACCTGGAACAGGAAAACGGATTTGACTCAGAACTCTACAGCTGGCTGGCCTTTGCCCGTCAAAAACTAGCTGAGATAGCCCTACTGAAACAAGTACTGTTAACTCAACCACAACTAGATGATACCGCTGAACGTCTGGCCCAAAACCTGCGCGATGTTACCGCTCGAACTCAATCTCAACGGGTGCACCGTATCGAAGTTAAAAGCCGGGTACACACCCTGACGCCGGAAGATGGTGAGCGCGGATTAGCCTATGCGGAGCGCGCCGTAAAACAACAGCAAAAGCTGCAGCTCCCCGCATTTCCAACCACCACCATCGGCTCCTTTCCGCAGACAGCAGATATACGCTCTACCCGCGCCCGCTATCGCAAAGGTGAAATCGACAGCAGCGCCTATAACGCCATCATGCAAGCAGAGATCAAAGACTGCATCGAACGCCAGGAACGCTATGGTTTGGATATGCTGGTACACGGTGAGCCTGAACGTAACGATATGGTTGAATACTTTGGTGAGCAACTCGAAGGCTATACCACCAGTCAGCTAGGTTGGGTCCAGTCCTATGGCTCTCGCTGCGTTAAACCGCCCATTATCTATGGTGATATTCTGCGTAAAGAGGCAATGACCGTCGGCTGGAGTCGTTATGCACAGTCTCTGAGTAATAAACCCGTTAAGGGAATGCTGACCGGCCCGGTTACCATGCTTCAGTGGGCCTTTGTCCGTGATGACCAACCCCGCTCTGAAACTTGTCTGCAGATTGCCCTGGCGCTGCGGGATGAAGTAGTTGATCTTGAGCAGGCCGGTATCGCCGCTATTCAGATCGATGAACCAGCGATTCGTGAAGGCCTGCCGTTGAAGCGGTCAGAATGGGATTTCTATCTACAGTGGGCAGTCTATGCTTTTCGGGTATCAGCCAGTGGTGTGAATCCAGAAACTCAGATCCATACCCATATGTGTTATGCCGAGTTCAACGACATTATCCAGGCCATCGCCGATATGGATGCTGATGTCATCACTATCGAAACCAGTCGTTCAAATATGGAACTACTGGAGGTTTTCACCGGTTTTGATTACCCCAACGAGATCGGGCCTGGCGTCTATGATATTCACAGCCCGAATACGCCAACGGTAGAGCAGATTCTGTCTCTGATTGATAAAGCCGCTACCCAGATTCCTGCTGAGCGACTCTGGGTCAATCCGGACTGCGGCCTGAAAACCCGTGGTTGGGATGAAGTGGCCACCAGCCTCATCAATATGGTGGCTGCCGCTAAGATTCTGCGGGAACAGAGCCTGGCGGCTTAACCTCTATAAAGTAACAACCAATGGCCGATGGATAAAACCACCGGCCATTTTTATTTCACACGATGGCAATTACTTTTGGGTAAACTATAAAAAATGCTCCGGCAATAAACCCTTAAGTATGGATGACCCAATGGGTAAGCAATTTTCAGCACTCTCAGATAAGCACATCAAGTTCATCGGCAATCAGAAAATTTATTTCGTCGGCACCGCCGCGGCAACTGGCCATGTGAATCTCTCACCCAAAGGAGGGGATTCTTTGCGGGTTATCAATTCAACCACCATCGCTTGGTTAAACCTTACCGGCAGCGGCAATGAATCCGCAGCCCACGTGATTCAAAATCCACGAATGACTATTATGTTTAGCGATTTTGACGGCGCGCCTCTGATTCTCAGAGCCTATGGCAATGCCCGGGTACTGCACCAACAAGATGCCGACTGGGGTCAATATTGTGAACTATTTCCAGCCAGTATCGCCACCCGACAGATCTTCATACTGGATATCAGTATGGTTCAGTCATCCTGTGGAATGTCAGTGCCCAACTTTGATTACCAAGGTGACCGTAGTGAACTAGAACGATGGTCTGAAAAACAGGGTACGTCAGGCATTAAGAAATACTGGCTTAATAAAAACCAGCATAGCATCGATGGCTTCGAAACTGAGATTGTAAAGCGTTCAGGAATAACCGGGCCGGAGGATTAAGCTCATAGATGAGGAATGACCGAAACGGTCACCTCATGACCCAGTAACAAGCTAACCGAGCCTGATATATTATCTGAAGTATTACTACTCCAGACATTAAATGAACCGGGATCATCCTGAGGGTTTAATAGATTCAGCTCTGATAATTTTCTCTTTACCTGCGCAGCTACAGGCAAAGCGGTATCAATAATGTCAGCCCTATCCTGAAGTACGTATTCAATAACCGGTTTCAAGAAGGGATAATGAGTACAACCCAGAACGATCTGATCCGCCCCTTTATCCAGTAGAGGCATGACATAACGCTCAACCACTTTGAAGGTTTCAGGGCTGTTAAGATCTCCCTCTTCAACTAACTCAACAAAACGAGGGCAAGCCTGAACAACAATTTTTGCCTGATCCGAAAAGCGTTCCTGTAGCTGTCGAAATGAGTGGCTGTTCAAGGTTTGCTCTGTCGCAAGCACACCTATTATCCCCGCTTTGCTCTGCATAACAGCGGGTTTAATGCCCGGCTCTACACCAATCACCGGAATTTTAAATTTGCTGCGTAAGATATCGATCGAATTTACTGTAGCGGTATTACAAGCGACGACAATCGCTTTGCAGTTCTGGTTACTCAAAAACTGTGAAACCGTTTCGGCACGATCTTCAATAACATCCTTAGACTGAGAGCCATAGGGTGAAAATGCCTGATCCGCAACATAGATCAGATTCTCTGAAGGAAGCTCTGCTCTGATAGCCCGGGCGATTGATATGCCACCCACACCGGAGTCAAAAATGCCTATGGGTCTTTCCACTGTTATATCCGCATTGATTAAGTTGAATCACGATAAAAAGCGTTGTTACTGGTTCTTTATCATTTACTCTGTGTACAAAGAATATCACTGTTTTAAACCCCGCATACAGCGACAAACCCTCCAAAACACCTACCCAGATCAATACAGACTCAAATCATTTGTAAACAACCCATGAAGAACGGTTTAACTGCGCTTACGGACCTTTATCAGCGATGATAGAAATCACTTACAGCCTTTACCCTACTCAAGCCGCTGTTCAAGCATCAGTATTGATACAATCACTGACCGGTTGTATTTTGAACAGACCTGAACATAACTAAACTCACAGAAAACTACCCTATTTAGGGTTTCAAGGAGTAACAATTGCCACACTGTATCCTCGAGTACGCAAAGCCTTTGGAGGCTCAACTTAATCCAACTAAATTGGTACAAGCCGTTTATGAAGGCGCATACAGTACCGGGCTATTTGAGGGCCCTGATATTAAAACCCGTGCGATCGCATACCAAGAGTATCTGACAGGTGCCGACAAGACGGCCTTTATCCATGTGACGGTGAAGCTCCTAAAGGGTAGAACTGATGAGCAAAAACAAAGATTATCTTCTACAGTAATTAAGAGGTTAATTTCTTTGCAGCTTTCAGATATTTCAATAACCGTAGAAATTGTTGATATGGAAAGCAATAGCTACGCTAAGCATCTGACTTAAGGAGTAGGAATGTTCGCAGGACATATAGGAGCTGCGTTAGCCATCGGCAGATTAGACAGAGATGTGGGTTTAGGCAGCCTGATAGCAGCCTCGCTTTTTATCGATCTGCTACTCTGGTCTTTTATCTTGCTGGGATGGGAGTCTGTCGCTATTCCTGAAAACTTTACTGACACCCACCAGCCTGCCTTTATCTTCCCGTTCTCTCACAGTCTCTCTGCCGCCATTATATGGTCGACACTCGCAGGAGCCGTTGCTTTTCTATGGTATTCAGAACGAAAAGGGTTGAGTTTACGTGCGGTTTTTATGATCTCAGTTGCCGTCTTATCTCACTGGTTACTCGACTTTACCGTCCATAATTCCCAAATCCCTCTATTGGCAGGTACCTCATTCAAAGTAGGTCTCGGTCTCTGGGACAACATGACCCTCGCACTGCTGTTTGAAAGTTTTATCATGCTTGCAGGCCTTTACCTGTTTCTGGACGGTGCTAATACATCCCTGCCAAAGAAAATTGCATTGAGCATTCTGTGCCTGCTTATTCTTAGCTTTACTATCATCGGCATGACCATCGCCCCTCCCCCACCTTCGGCAATGGCGATGGCACAAAGCTCGATCATTATGATCGTAATAATCTGTGCGCTTGCGGGGTGGCTGGGAAAGGAAAATCAGGATAGTCGTTAGTTAGAAACAAGTAGCTGGCCCCAGAACAGGACGCAAGCAATCAAAAGCCATTTACATTATTCAAGCAAATATAAATGGCTTCAATAAATTAATCCGTTGCAGCAATGACTGAAATTTCAACCAGTAATTCAGGACTTGCCATCGCAGCCTCGACACAGGCCCTTGCTGGTGCATAGCCTTCAGGAACCCAGCTATCCCAAACGGAATTCATCTCGGAAAAAAGCGCCATATCCTTTATATAGATAGTCGCTGAAAGGATCTTTTCCGGGCTACTGCCCACAGATAACAGCAGATCAGATACTTTTTCCAGCATTGTCCGGGTCTGTTCAGCAATACCCGCCGAACGGTCTTCA
>JAGPUU010000398.1 GCA_018067325.1 Amphritea sp. | reverse complement strand
GGTCACGAACATCCACCAGTATCGCTGTGGAATCCTGCTGTAGCATTCCCCAGGCTTCAGTTGCTGTTGCGTAAAGATTTAGGGTGGTTTGTGCTGATGCTTTGCTGGGCTTATCTGCTGCAACCGCTGTTACTGCAAAGATGCAACTAAACAGCCCTGCTGCCAATACCGTTACTTTCATACCACTCTCCATTAGCTCATACAGATTGTGAGATGCAATATATTAGAATTTACTAATAAAGAAAACCCTTAATTATCATTCCAGACAAAAAAAACCACTCCGAAGAGTGGTTTTCATTAATACCTTTCAATCAGGATTGATAATTCTGATCTAGGTTAAGAGTAGACAGAGTACGCTTGCGCACAGTGCGAAGCAGTGACCCATCCTCGATCAGGGACTGACCATAGGAGGGTACCAATTCTTTCATCTTCGCCTGCCACTCAGGCGTAGCAAGACGCTCAGGGAAGCAGCGTTCAATTACGTTGATCATCGTTGGGGTTGCAGTAGAAGCACCTGGAGATGCGCCTAGCAACGCCGCCAGAGACTTATCAGCAGAAGAGATAACTTCTGTACCAAACTCCAGCTTACCTTCACCCTCGACGTTCTTCTTAATTATCTGAACACGCTGGCCTGCATAGGATAGCTCCCAGTCTTCATCCTTAGCATCCGGGAAAAAGCGACGTAGCGAATCGACCCGATCACCGTGGGACTGCATCACCTCACTAATAAGGTATCGGGTAAGGTCCATGTTCTTAGCCCCCACTTGCATGATGGGCTTAAGGTTACTCAATCGCATACTCAAAGGCATATCCAATGCCGATCCCTGCTTCAGAAACTTAGTCGTAAAGCCTGCAAAAGGTCCGAATAACAAAGCTCGTTTTCCATCAATAACCCGGCTGTCCAGATGAGGAACCGACATCGGCGGAGCACCTATAGGAGCCTGGCCATAAACCTTTGCCATATGCTGCTCAACAATTTCCGGTTTTTTACAAACCAGCCACTGCCCACTTACAGGGAAGCCACCGTAACCATCGCCTTCGGGAATACCCGACATCTGTAGTAACGGTAAAGCCCCGCCTCCGGCGCCAAAGAATAGAAATTTAGTTCTAAGATTCTCGGTCTTACCCGTGTGACCATTCTTAAGATCGACACGCCAGTCACCATTACTGTACTGGGACATCTCTTCAACCGAATGACTCAACAGCAGCTCAAAGCCATCTTCCTGCTCAAGATAGTTCACCATGTTACGCGCCAATGCACCGAAGTTAACATCAGCACCATGGCGTACCCGAGTAGCCGCAACCGCTTCTTCGGTGTCACGATTTTGCATTATCAGTGGCATCCACTGACGCAATACTTCTGGATCTTCAGAGAACTCCATCTCCGCAAACTGTGGCTTTGAGCTCAGTGCTTCAAAACGTTTACGCAGGAATTCAACATTTTCGGCACCCATAACAAAGCTTTCATGCGGTACATTATTGATAAAGTTATGGGGTTCAGGCAGGTTGCCCTGCTCAACTAGATAAGACCAAAATTGTAGACTAGTCTCAAACGCGGCATTGATGGAAAAGGCCTTTTCGGTATTGATACTCCCATCTTCATTCTGGGACGTATAATTCAGTTCACAATACGCTGCATGACCCGTACCGGCGTTATTCATCGCGTCGGTACTTTCACTAGCGACATGGTCAAGACGTTCAACCATAGCGATTGTCAGAGAAGGGTCTAGCTGTTTAAGCAAAACACCCAGAGTTGTGCTCATCGCACCTGCACCAACCAGCAATACATCAACAGATTTTGAGGTCATACTTACTTCACCATTCAACTATAAATAATGGAGGCAGAGAAGTTTTCAGAAATTGGCTTGTGGCCTGACAGAATAATAACATTACATAATAATGGCATAACTGTTTGATATAACTGAAACTATCTCTGGCAGTTGAGATAAATTAAATACCTGCAAAAGCAACAACAGGTAACCTTTAACTCAAACTGAGACTGTGTCGCTGATTATACTCATTCCCGCAGAAAAATCTTGTGCGTTGCGGTATAAATTCATAATCCCTTAGGCTTATTGTCATCCTAAAGTCGTAAAACTATGGTTCATTATCTGTCTAAGCCTACACGACAGAGAAATCACCTAATTGATCATATGATTTCAAATGAATATTCCAATCCGTACCGTTCAGAACAAACCGTATAAACAAAAAAAAGAGCCCTGAGGCCCTTTTTAAGGTTAAAGAATAGACTATTAATTTATCCGAAAACGCCCAACTAGCTGATGTAATTTATTAGCATCTTCAGTTAACTTCTCGATTTCAATTTTATTCTCTCCGGCTATCTGAGAAGACATTTCAGAGTGTCCGGCAATCTCAGTAACGGTCTGATTTAAGTTATCGCACACCTGACTCTGTTCTTCCGCTGCAGTGGCTATCACAACAGACATATCCTGAATTTGATTCATATGCTCAACAACTTTTGTCAGCTCAGCCATACCCTTCTCAGACTGATTAACAGCCACGTCGGTCTGCTGAAAACTATGCTGCATACTTTTAACAGCTTCACCTGAAGCTTTTTTCAGCTGTTCGATACTCTCATGTACCTGCAATGTACTTGCCTGTGTACGGGTCGCCAGCGTACGTACTTCATCGGCAACAACCGCAAAACCACGACCCTGCTCACCCGCCCGGGCAGCCTCAATAGCAGCATTCAAAGCCAGCAAGTTTGTCTGCTCGGCAATTTCCTGAATCACACTAACAACCGAGATAATATCTTGAACATTAACCTCCAGTGTAGAAATAGCTCGGTTTGAACCAGACACATCTTCCGCCAACGTTTTAACTGCCGAGGTCAGTTCATTAACGCTCGCCCCTGCCTGGCCAATATTTTCCCGTGACTCATTAGTTGAGGTTGCTGTAACAGCAGTATTATGAGCGATGTCTACTGCGGTGGCTGACATCTGAGACATAGCAGAAGCAGAATGCTCTATTTGAATCTGCAGCTTCTGTTGCTGCTCACCGACCTGTGAAGTTCTCTTATTTATTGAGGCCGAGCGCTGCGTCACACTGTCAGAGACCGAAACAACTTCTCCAATCATCTGCTGCAAGGTTTCTAAAAACTGATTAAAGCGATGGGCCATCTCTGCTAGCTCATGATCCCCTTTAACATCAAGTCTGGAAGTCAGATCAGCTTGACCGGAAGCTAGTCCTTTCATCGACTCAGAAATGCTCAGCAACGGTGACATGACTGAACGTTTAACCATCGTACTGAAGACAATAACCAAGAACAGAAGAACCAGGCTGGCAATTGCAAAATAGAACATCAACGTATCAAGACTATCCGCAGACGCTGCGTCCATTTCGTCAAGAACTACGTTCATATCATCCAGATAAAAACCTGCACCTACCATCAAATTCCATCGATCCAGATAGATCGCATAGGAAAGCTTCTCTTCAGGCATCTGCTGATTGGGTTTAGGAAAATGTTAACTAACAATACC
>JAGPUU010000391.1 GCA_018067325.1 Amphritea sp. | reverse complement strand
ATCAAGTTGCACCTGAAGCACTTCCATCTCTTCAGAAAGGGACTTGTATCGTTCTTTCCAGTCTTCCTGTTCCATCACTTGCACCTGTGAACCGGTAATCAATAAGGGGATTCACTAATGTTATGCCAAACTCGGCCTGACAAGCCACCCACTGCCCTCCGTTCTGTACTCAGAATGCAATAAAAAAGCCGCATATAGCGGCTTTTTAAAAAGAGACCCGGATTATTTCGCGTTTCTTTCCTGAGCAATAAGATATTCAGCGACTTTCAACATTCCAGAATGACCGCCCGCCTTTTCAGCCGTAACAAGGTATTTACCGTTTATGATAAGCGTTGGAACACTCTTAATACCATATCCCTTCAGCTTAGATGCCCCCTGATTCATACGCATATTTACTGCGAAGGAGCCATTCATCTTAGTAAACTTAGCCTTATCGACACCCAGATCTGCATAAAAATCAGCAAGATCATCCAGACTACGGAAGCGACGGCGCTCTTTATGCAGCGCATCAAAGGTTGGCTGGTGAGTTTTATCAACAACTTTCAGCAGGTCTGCAGTGTAATAGGCACGGGCCAGAGGTTCCCAGGAGCGGGAAAAAACCGCCGGGGTGCGGATAAAGTTCACATCATCAGACAGGTTTTTAGTCCAGCTATGCAACATAGGCTCGAAGCTAGCACAATGAGGACAAAGATAACCAAAGGCCTCTACTACCTCTACTTTGCCCTTAACAGCCGTTGGGACTGGCAATGCAATTACTTCATAGTTTATTCCGGCCTTATAGTCCTCCGCCTGCGCAATCACCGCAGTAAGAACCAGCAACAAACCAATACCCAGGTTTTTTAACATATGTATCTCCACCCTTTGAGAAAATCCAAACACCTATGACAAGTCAATATGCTTCAAGTTCAGCACCGGCGCAAATAAAAATCATGCAATAAAAAAGGCAGCTTACGCTGCCTTTCCTGACTCAAAGCTGAATATCAATTCAAGCCCTGGATGTAACTTGCTACTGCCTGAATCTCTTTATCACTCAGTTTAGCCGCGATATCACGCATCATATTCTGAGGATCGTTATTACGCGTTTCAACACGGAAACTCTTCAACTGAGTTTCTGTATAAGCAGCATGCTGACCGCCTAATTGAGGATAACCCGCAGACGCAATACCTTTACCCTGCGCACCGTGACAAGCGGTACAAGCAGCAATACCTTTAGACTCAACACCGCCACGGTAAATCTTCTCACCCGCTTCAACCAGATCCGCTTTAGCAGCGCCAATCTGAACCGGCTTAGATGCGAAGTAAGCCGATATATCAGCCATGTCCTGATCACTCAGGTTGGTCAGCAGACCTGTCATTTCAACGACCTGACGGGTGCCAGATTTAATTTCCTGCAGCTGTTTCAGCAGGTAACGCTCATTCTGGCCTGCCAGTTTAGGGAAATTACCAACAGCGCTATTGCCATCAACTCCGTGACATGCGCCGCATACAGCTGTTTTACCTTGCCCTGCAGCAGCATCACCCGCCGCATGTGCAACACTCATGATACTCACGCTTGCCAGTAAGGCGATCAGTAGTTTATTCATCGACTAATCCAGACTCTTGCTATAATTGCTAACGGTTTCTGCCACAATCTAAAGCTAATCAGATTGAAACAGGGCGACCTAACTAACACCCGGACTGGTGTAATATCTCAGTCACAGGTAGAATTCCGGCGGAATTATAACCTAATATCCACACAAACTGGAACGACAAATGTCTGTATTTACAGGCTGATAGGCAAAAAGTATATGTCTTTACCCCAGATTCACTACCATCTGACCCGTTTTAACACCAGTGCAAGCAAGCTCAGCCAGTGTCCTGATGACATCGGAGCCGAGGTTGCTTTTGCAGGTCGTTCCAATGCAGGCAAGTCCAGTGCGATCAATACACTGACCAATGCAAAGTTGGCCCGTACCAGTAAAACGCCGGGCCGAACTCAGCTGATAAACTTCTTCGATACCAATGTTGAGGGCGTTCGTATCGTCGATCTCCCTGGCTACGGGTACGCAAAAGTCCCTATCGCCATGAAGGAGCACTGGCAAAAGCACCTGAATGATTATCTGAAAAATCGCGACTGCTTACGGGGTGTCGTATTGATGGTTGATATTCGCCACCCATTGAAAGAGTTCGATCAGATGATGATTGAATGGTGCCATGAAGCAGAGATGCCCTTGCATATTCTGCTTACGAAAGCAGACAAGCTTAATCGAGGCGCGGCGCAAAACGCTACGCTGAAGCTTAAAAAGGACTTGGATGTTAAAAATACTCCTTTACTGAGCATTCAATCCTTCTCGGCACTAAAAGGTACAGGTGTTGATCAGCTCCGTGATCAGTTAAATACCTGGTTACTCGAAGAGGGCTCCGAAGAAGGCTCCAATGAAGAGAGTAAGAAAAATTAGCGAATGAACAAAAAGAAGCCCTCGAAATCCTAAGGGGGAACAGAGTGATCACGAGAGCTTCAACGCATGCGTGTTACATGAGAGCCTCCCTTGGCAAGGTTTTTTTTGGCCCTCATAAATTATGAGTAAAACAGTATGAAAAAGTTCCCCCTACCCTTTGGGTAGGGTTTTATAACTCCGATATCAGTGAGCCTGATCCCAATTATCTCCGCTTCCGGCTTCAACCAACAATGGTACATCCAGATTCGCCGCCGTTTGCATTAACTCAACCAACTGCGCAGTAACCTCTTCTAGCTCAGCCTCAGGCACTTCAAGAATCAGTTCATCGTGTACCTGCATAATCATTCGGGCACCGGTATCACTGTTCTGTAACCAGTTATCTACCTTCACCATCGCTTTCTTAATAATATCAGCAGCAGTGCCCTGCATCGGCGCATTGATCGCGGTCCGCTCAGCGGCCTGACGGCGCATACCATTACTCGCTTTGATTTCAGGCAGGTAAAGCCTGCGTCCGAAGAGCGTTTCTACATAGCCATTTTCTGCCGCCTGTAAACGAATATCATCCATGTAACGCTGTACACCCGGATAGGTTTCAAAGTAATGATCGATATATCTTTGCGCCTCATTACGGCCTATCCCCAGCTGTTTGGCCAAACCAAAGGCCGACATACCATAGATCAAACCAAAGTTGATCGCCTTAGCACTGCGACGCTGATCGGCAGTTACCTCATCCAGGCCGACTTTAAAGACCTCAGCCGCAGTGGCCTTATGAACATCCTCTCCCTGAGCAAAGGCATTCAACAACCCCTTATCCTGCGACAGGTGAGCCATAATTCTTAATTCAATCTGAGAATAATCCGCTGCGACTAACTTATAACCTTCTGGTGCAATAAATGCTTGGCGGATTCGGCGCCCCTCGGTGGAACGAATAGGGATATTCTGCAAGTTAGGATCAGACGATGAGAGCCGACCTGTCGCTGTAACCGCCTGGTGATAGGAGGTATGAATCCGCTTCGTTGCCGGATTAATCATCTGTGGTAGTTTATCCGTATAAGTGCTCTTGAGTTTACTCAGACTGCGGTGCTCGATAATTAACTTCGGCAGAGGATAATCCAACGCCAGCTCTTGCAAGACCTCTTCTGCAGTCGAGGGAGCCCCTTTCGGCGTTTTTTTAATCACTGGCAGTTTCTGCTGCTCAAACAGGATTTCCTGCAGCTGTTTAGGCGAACTCAGATTAAAAGGACTGCCCGCTAATTCATGAGCTTGTATTTCCAACTCCTTCAATCGGACACCGTGCTCCATGCTTTGAGTGGCCAGTTGCGTGGCATCAACCATCGCACCTTGTTGCTCCATACGCGCCATAACAGCAATCAGAGGCCGCTCAATATCTGAAAAAACACTCGCCAATGAAGGCTCTTTTTCTAGTTTGCTATGCAGAGTCTGATGAAGTCGGAGCGTTATATCTGCATCCTCAGCCGCATAAGGTGCCGCCTGCTCCATCTCAATCTGATTAAATGTCAGCTGCTTCTTTCCCTTACCCGCTATCTCCTCAAACTTGACGGCCTTAACCCCCAGATAGAAGTCAGACAGGGCATCCATGTTATGGCGCGTCGCTGTAGAGTTGAGCGCGTATGACTCAAGCATGGTATCGAAAGCTACACCTTTAAGTTCAATACCGTATCGGGCCAATACATTCATATCGTATTTAATGTGCTGCCCGACCTTCTTGTGGGTATCACTCTCTAACAGTGGTTTCAGCTGTTCCAGCACAGCCTTACGATCAAGCTGAGCCGGTGCCCCCATATAATCGTGAGCAACGGGCAGGTAAGCGGCTTTGCCCGCCTCAATAGAGAAAGACAAACCGATAAGATTTGCCTCCATATAATTAAGACTGTCTGTTTCAGTATCAAAGGCAAACAAGTCTGCCTCACTGAGCCGCGTTAGCCAGAGATCAAAAGAGGTTTGATCCAGAATCGTTTCATATTCAATTTCGGTGGGCGCTTGTGGTGAGTCCTCTGCACTGGCAGCGGTAACCGGCGATTTTTCATCCAGGTCTCTCACCCAGGTGCGAAACTCGCACTGCTGAAATAGCGCCATTAACTGATCATTATCGGCAACCGGAACCGGAATATCCTCGATCGCTATCTCCAACTCAAGATCTGTTTTGATCGTGGCTAACAGATAGGATAGATCAGCGCCTTCGCGGTTATCTTCCAACTTTTTCGCCATGGTTTTCGAACCCCGAAAACCTAGCGCCGCAATTTTATCCAAATTAGCATAAAGATCACTGATACCACCGATCCCCTGTAATAATGCCAGCGCAGTTTTCTCACCTACACCTGGAACCCCTGGTATGTTATCGACTTTGTCTCCCATCAACGCCAGATAATCGATAATCAGCTCAGGCGGAATACCAAACTTCTCCTTTACGCCATCAATATCCATATGGATATCATTCATGGTGTTGATCAAAGAGACATGCTGATCCACCAGTTGCGCCATATCTTTGTCGCCGGTAGAGATAATAGTATCCAATCCCTTAGCGCTGGCTTCCCTTGCGAAAGTACCGATGACGTCATCGGCTTCAACGCCTTCAACAGCGATAAGAGGAAAGCCCATCGCCCGAACAATATTATGAATAGGTTCTATCTGGGTACGTAGGTCATCGGGCATTGGCGGGCGCTGCGCCTTATATTCCGGATAGATATCATCGCGAAAGGTTTTGCCCTTCGCATCAAAAATCATCGCCACCGGACTATCGGGGTACTGCTTAATCAGGCTACGCATCATGCTGGTAACCAGGCGAACAGCACCGGTTGGAACGCCTTCTGAGGTACGCATATCAGCTTGCTGAGAAGCAAAAAAAGCCCTATACAGATATGAAGAGCCATCGACTAAGATAATAGGAGAAGTATTTGCGGTCATGGTATTGCAGTCATTGTCCGTCAGGAGATATTGTTAACGGGATTGGTCCCGAGAGCCCCATCATATTCGATTCACCTCTGTCACAGAAGAGGTGTCATCAGATCACGGAGTGGTTATGAAAAAAATTCTATTACTGGCAGCCCTGTTGAGTGCCTTCTCTCTGTCCCCAATAGCCAATGCTGAAGTGCTGCCGGAGTTTGATAATAATGAACCGGTGGTCACTATCCGTCAGGGGGAAAAAGCGACCTATTATGAATATCGGATCAACGGACAACTGAAAGAGATAAAAGTGGAACCTGTGATCGGTAAGACCTACTATCTGGTTCCCGCAGCTGAAGGGGAGTTTAGCCGCTTTGACAACTCAACGCTGATGCTGCCGAAATGGATACTATTTAGCTGGTAACGCTTTAAACAAATCACTCTTTATTGGAAATAAGTAAACGCATTTATGGCCGTATACACAGATGTAAGCAGGGTTGACCTTGAAGGTCTGTTGACTAAATTCGACCTGGGCACACTAGTAGGTTTTAAAGGTATCGAAGGCGGTATCGAGAATACCAACTACTTTGTCACCCTTTGTGACAGCGAAGGCGACAGTCAGGAGTATGTACTCACACTCTTCGAAGAGCTGAATCAGGAAGAGATGCCCTATTTTGTTGAGTTAACCACCTGGCTAGCGGAGAGAGGCTGTCCGGTGCCCTTTCCCTATAAAGACCGCAACGGCATTGCATTGAAAATGATGCACGGCCGTCCGGCTCTGCTTCAACCCCGTCTGGCCGGCAATCACATTGAGAAACTGACA
>JAGPUU010000376.1 GCA_018067325.1 Amphritea sp. | reverse complement strand
CTGGTTTACCTGTCGCCACCATTATCATTGATATTACTGGCAACGATAGCAGATGAGCCGATCATGGCATCAACTGTAATTGGCCTGGTTCTGATTATCGGAGGGGTTTTATTCCAGCAGATTCACTTAAAGCCCAGAGGTTTAAAGCACCGCGAATAAGCATAAAAAAACCGCTCATCGGAGCGGCTTTTATCATCTGTATACTAAGAGATTACGCGCTTACTTTGGCTTCCATATAGCGGGCATGATCAGCAGCAACCCGACAGCCATATACGCCAACTTCACCTTTCCAACGCATCCAGGTGACAAAATTACCTACTGCTTCAACCATTTCGCTAAATGCAGATTTTGACTCTTTGCCTTGCTCATCAAAATAGCCCATCGCCTGCAATTCGTCAGCTATACGACGGTCATCACATTCAACACCGGTAAACACCACATTCTTCATTTGCAAGCCCTTTGGCTGATCAAAATTTAGACGTTAGTATAATATCCAATTGTGCGCCGCACAACTCATACAAGTCTTTTCTGATGACCAAAATAGGGTGTCAGATCAATAAACCCCCATTTCCAGACCCGCCGCCATAGTCGTACCCAAGGTTTCACATTGGTCGAGAAATTGGTCCTGCCATTCTCCCCGACAGACCAAAGGTGGCTGAATCCAGTTCCATCGCAAACCGGTACAGATCGTTTCAACCGCTCTACAGGTACCGGTACCATCATGCCCTGCACGCACATAAAGAGCGCAAGGCAACCCCTGCTTCAGTTCCAGGCAGGGGTAGTAACAGCGATCAAAAAAATCTTTCAAAGCACCACTCATATACCCCAGATTTTCGGTTGTCCCCAGGATAATCCCGTCACAACTGAGAAGGTCTTCCGGGGTCGCTTCCAGAGGCGCTAGCCAGCGACACGCCACACCCTCGATATCCGGGTGTTTGATCCCATTCACAACGGCCTCAGCCATTAATCGGGTATTTTCAGAAGGAGCATGCGCCACCACCAGTAACTGTTTCATAGACGACTCCTGAAGTCCTCAGTCAGTTGACTATACAATAGCATCAAGTCAGCATAGACAGAGTATACCGCTATAAAAAAACCGCCATGAAGGCGGTTTAACAGAAAAATAAAAACTATCAGAAATAGTAATCCGCTGTCAGCTGTACCATGTCATCCTGCTCAATATTGACAATAGGGTCCTGACTATCTCCGGCATCAAATAAGCGGGCATCCAAACTGATTTTCCAGTTATCTCCGAACCGACTGCTGGCTTCAGCAAAAAAACTATGGCTTTGATAATCGATGTCATAGCCTAAGCCTGCCAAAAACTCAGTACTAGCCTCATCATTCAAAGTAATCCGGCTACCAATAAACAGATCGTTCTGAAAACTAGCATCGGCATTTTTACCTCGTTCATCCCAGCCATATTCAGCTAACACACCCAAATCCAGCGCGCTTTCAGCGACCCCATAAAAGGTATACTCAACCCCTGCCTGCATCGCAGTATATTGTTCAGCTGATGTGTCACGCCACATTAACTCCAGCTTCCAGAGCCAGTTATCGATGGTCGCCTGACCATCAAAACCGATCTGATCCATCTGCTCATAGACAGGCACCAGAACCGGTACAGCGTTATTCACCCCCAATTCAAAGCGAGGGTCACGATTAGTACCTTTGAACCAATAAAGACCTACATCATACAGATCAAAACTCTGACTCCAACGAATCGCAGTATCAATGTGCTGATCTCCATCATCTGACTCATAACGGGCATTTTCGGTATCAACCACTAAACCACTACGCAAGCGGCCATCATTGCCTGCAAAGGTGCGCTCTCTGAACCCAGGCAGTACAAACAGATCAACGATACCCCAGTCTCTCACCAGAGATAGGTTAACCATCGGCTGACCTAGTTTATCTTCACCATCACTGTCTTCAACACCGTCGGTCTGATTGATCACATCTACCAAGTGATTAAACTCTGTGACACCCCAAAAAACCCTACGCAGGCCAGTCCGTAGCTCCCAGTCATCAGCCACATGAATCCAGCTCAGCTCGCGTACATCTCCGTGAGTGCGCTCTTCATCATGCTCATCAATTCGATAGAATGAAGTGAAAGTAACCGTATCACTGCCACCATTCAGCTCCCAGAAGAGTTCAGGTTCAATGGCAAATGAGGTACTGGTTTGATAATCCTGGCCAGCAAACTTCCCCTCATCAAAGTAGCCGCGAAACTCTCCCGACAGCTTCCCCGTGGCTTCAAAGAAGACCTCTTCAGCCTGAGCTGTACCACTAAGAAACAGAACCGCTAACCCTGCAGAAAACAGCTGTTTGTTCATATTATCTAGACCGCTTCAGGGTGTTCTTATTAAAGTCAGCATCATTAAGCCCTGACTGAAACTTATAGCCAGTCCATTTAAGGTCGGTACTTTTACCGTTCTGATGGTTAGTCATCTGTTGCAGATCTGCACGCCAGTATTTACCAAGATACTGTTGATAGCCCTTAAAGGTCAGCGTCTTCAACAAACTATTTTTACGATCATAGAACTCGACTTTCCTGGTACGATATTCATCATGGTCCAGCCAGACAACTCTACGGGTGTAACCTGAGTTTTTGTCTACCGGGTACTGTTCTACCACGAAGCATTGCCCCGCTTCACAAGCTTCATCCTGAATATACTTATAGCTATACTTTTCAATTTCGAAAGATGACAAATCTTCAAAAGCAAACTCAGAACCCATAAATGGACCTGATTTATTACGGGATGAGATCCGTTTAACCCGTTTCAAAGCAGGCAGATAAAGCCATTGATCATCCGCGCCAACGGGATGCGAAAAGCTTAGAAAAGCGGTACCTTTGACATCTCTTGGCTTATCAAAAATTGACAAGCTTTTATCACCATCATTTTCT
>JAGPUU010000374.1 GCA_018067325.1 Amphritea sp. | reverse complement strand
GGCGAAGACGGTTGCGATGCTTGAGCAGGAACCCTGTGGCGATCGTATGGATTATGATACAGAGGTGATTGTGCGTTGGGCGTGGCGGGGGTTCTCTGTCAGAAACCTGCCAACCCGGGTGAATTATCCGATTGATGGGGTCTCTCATTTCAATGTTGTGAAAGATAATATTTTGATCTCTCGAATGCATGCTCGTCTTTTCTTTGGCATGTTGCTGCGTTTTCCTGGGATTATCCGGAATAAGTTTAATGGCTGAGCCGAGAAAGCATTGGTCCGGTATCGGCGAAGCCGGGTCATTGCTCGGGATGAAATTTTTGCTGCTGATCTATCGATTGTTTGGTCGCTGGGGTTTTCGGCTGATCCTGCTGCCGGTGATAAGCTATTTTTATCTTACCCGTAAGTCGGCACGACAGGCTTCTGCCGAATATCTAGATCGATTACAGGAAACTTTTCCTGATTGCGCTCAAGGGGGACTGAACCCTCGTCAGCATTTCTGGAGCTTTGGTGAGATATTGCTGGATAAACTGTTAGTTTGGATGGGACACATTCACCGGGAGGATGTTTTTTTTGAAACACCGGAAGCATTTACCGAAGTAGATCAAAGTACTCGGGGTGGTGTGATTCTTGTGTCTCATTTGGGTAATACCGAGGTATGCAGCGCACTGGCTCATCAGCTTCCTGATATTCGGATTACGATGCTGGTATATACCCAGCATGCTGAGAAATTTAATGCATTGATGAAACAAACGAACAGCAGCGCTTGTATCAATCTGATGCAGGTAACCGATATTACACCTGCGACAGCGATGATTTTGTCCGAGCGTATTGAAGCAGGAGAGTATGTGGTCATCGCGGCAGACCGTACCCCGGTCAACGGAACGGGTCGCACCTCGGTGGTTGATTTTTTAGGTGCAAAGGCCAGTTTTCCACAAGGCGCATTTATTCTTGCCGGATTACTGCGCTGTCCGGTATACCTGTTGTTTTGTCTGAAGCAGGAACAACGATATCATCTTTATTTAGAACAGTTTGCGACGCAAATTAGCTTCAATAGACGTAATCGCAGCGAACAGATTCAGGGTACTGTACAGACTTATGCGAAGCGGCTTGAACATTATTGTCAGCTTGCCCCTTTACAGTGGTTTAATTTCTTTCCTTTCTGGCAATCAGGGCAGACCTCAGATGAATCCAGAAACTAATTGTTTAATGCAAAATCAGTTGCTTAGGAAGCCGCATGGTCGAAGCTGAGAGTATTATTGAGATCCCGTTCCATGATGTTGATGTGATGCGGGTTGCCTGGCACGGGCACTATGCCAAGTATTTGGAAATTGCCCGCTGCGAGTTATTCGAACAGTTTGATTATAACGTTCCACAGATGGAAACGTCCGGTTATGCTTGGCCTGTGATCGATATGCGTATCCGCTATGCGCAGCCTCTGCATTTTCAGCAGAAAGTTAAGGTTAAGGCGACGCTGGTAGAGTGGGAAAATCGATTGAAGGTTAATTACCTGATTACCGATGCGCAAACTGGCAAGCGTCTGACTAAAGCGTATACCGTTCAAGTTGCTGTAGATGTAGCCAGTGGAGAGATGCTCTATGTATCTCCAGATATTTTGTTTCAAAAACTAGGGCTGAAATCGTGATTCGATGGCTATTTATACTCTTGTTTGTCGGATGGCCCGTTGCGAGCCAGGCGGTGGATTCTAAATTGCTTGAATCCCTGACAACCGCGCCGGAAGCTCTACATGGGCGGTTCACCCAAGTGAAGTTTATTCAAGCCTTGGATGCCCGGTTTGAATCATCCGGCAGCTTTGACTATCAACGGGGTAGCTCGATTCGGTGGCATACCCTTACACCTATCGATAACTTGCTAACACTGACCCCCCGCACAATTTCCAGTCAGCAAGGCGATACTCTGCTTTCAAACCTGGATAGTCAGACTAATCCGGTTGTGACTATTTTCAGCGATATTTTTTTCGGTGTGATGACGGCTCAGTGGCAGACCCTTGCAGAATACTTTGAGATGGAGGTACAGGGCTCGAAAGAACATTGGACAGTTACTCTGCATCCGATCGACAAAAGTGTCGAACAAGTGGTTGCCCGGGTTGAGCTCAGCGGCGATGAGTTACTTCGAGAGGTGCTGCTTTTTGAAGCGACAGGGGATCAGACGCAGATTAAGTTCATCGAACTTCGGCAATGATGATTGCGCTACAAAAAGGACGCTTGGTTGCTCTGCTATGGCTCATTATGGTCATGGGCGTGGTGATAGCAGCAATCAGGCAAGGGCCGTCATTTGATAGTAGTCTGATGGCTCTCTTACCGGTTACTGAGCAGCGACCGGAGATTAGCCAGGCGGTTGATAAGCTAGCCAGTGATTTTTCCGGACAAATATTATTGGTTATCTCCGCTTCGGAGCGAGAGGTTGCCCGTAAAGCGGTCGCTATGGCGGCGAAACGATTAGTTTCATTGTCTGATATCGCTCGCATAGACTGGCAGTTGGATGATTCAGCGGTTGTCGGCGATGAGTTGTATCCATTCCGTTTCAGTGTGCTGAGTGATGCGGTACGCAACAGGTTATTAGACGGGCAGGGTAAGCAGCAGTATCAGTTGGCGTTACAGCGACTATTCAGCCCGCTATCAGGTAGTGCTCAGGATCCGATCCGGGATCCTTTTGCACTTTATGCAGATCTACAGATGGCACAGCAATCTGGTTTGCAGCTAACCTTGGAGCAGGGGTTGTTTCGACTGACTGCGGCCGAGCAGCCTTCCTATCTTATCCGTCTTAGCTTAGATAGTGATCCATTCTCTCTGCCGATACAGCAACGGGTATTGGCGGTGGTTGATCCTCTCGATCAGGCACTGGAGCAGCTCGGTGTTCAGCTGTATCGCTCCGGTTTAATCTGGCACGCGGCTGCCGGTGCCCAACAGGCCAAAGTTGAGATATCAACGATAGGACTGGGATCTTTGCTGGGCATCGTATTGCTGATGCTGTTGGTTTTTAAACGTATCAGCTCGCTAGGCTCTGTTTTACTTCCGGTTTTGATTGGCTGCCTGATGGCCAGTGCTGTGACATTATTGATCTTTGGCAAGATTCACCTGATAACACTGGCTTTTGGAGCTGGGCTGGTGGGGGTTTCTGTCGATTATGCGCTGCACTTTCTCTGTGAAAGACAGGTGCAGCCTGCAGATAGGGTAGTGAAAAAACTATTTGCAGGCCTGTTATTAGGGTTAGTTTCCAGTGTGATTGCCTATGCGGCACTGGCGTTGGCGCCGTTTCCTGGTTTACGCCAGATGGCGGTGTTCTCTGTCACCGGGTTAACGGCTGCCTGGTTGACGGTACTGCTTTGGCTTCCCTTTATCAGCAACGGGAAAGCTGTGAAAGCGCTACCTTCTGCGGCGCTGTTAAACCGATGGCGAAAAGGTTATCCACATCTGGAATCCCAGCCACTATTGATGGTGGGTTTTATCCTGGTATCAGTTATCAGTCTGGTCATTATATGGCAGGGACAGTCACAGGATGATATTCGCCTTCTGCAGACCTCTTCCACTGAACTGTTGGATGAAGATCGTCGGGTGCAACAGCTGCTGGGAAATAGTAGCAGCTCAGAGTTTATCCTGATTACGGGGACTAGTGTTGAAACGGTACTGCAAACTGAGGAGCGGTTATTACCAGTCTTGCAGACATTAGTCGATCCGTCTGGATTGCAAGGTTATCAGGCCTTGTCCCAGCTGCTTCCGTCATTGCATCGGCAATCTGAAAACAATAACTTAGTTCGTGATCTGTATCGGCAATACCTGCCGGAGATAGCCGCGGTTCTTCGCTTTTCTGAGTCTCAGCTACTGAATGTTGAAACAGAGCTTGAGCGGGGGGGTACTCAGTCTATGACACCGACTGAATGGCAGGAATTACAGGCTAGTGAGGGATGGCGTTCGTTGCTTGTCAGTAATACTCAAGGGGCAGTGGCTACCATTATTCGTTTGAAGGGGACTTTGAACTCAGACTTGAAAATGCAGCTGCAATTATTGACCGATAACGAGCCCGGGGTTTACTGGGTTGATCGCGTCGAAAGCATTAGTAATCTGTTGTCCGGCTATCGGCAACAGATTATTCAGTGGTTATTGATTGCATATGGCTTAGTCGTAAGCCTTCTGGCGATTCGATATCGCACCGATCTTTGGCGCATTATCCTGCCACCGTTGACAGCATCATTGATCACTTTTGCGACGCTGATACTCAGTGATGGTGGTTATAACCTGTTTAACCTGATTGCCCTAATGCTGGTATTGGGTATCGGCCTGGATATGGGGATTTTCCTCTATGAGTCTGGCGATAGTGATCATACCTGGTTGGCTGTCAGCTTGTCGGCTGTGACCAGTCTACTGGCATTTGGGTTATTAACCTTTAGCAAAACCCCCGTACTTTATCATTTTGGCATCATCGTGTTACCCGGGCTCTGTTTGGTCTGGTTGATCGCGCCACTGATGCGAAGGCTACAACCGGAGATTAAAGCATGACTGTTTCACAGGGATGTTACGACGTCGTTGTTATCGGCGCAGGTCCCTCAGGGGCTGTGGCTTCTTCATTATTAGCGGACTATGGCTACAAGGTTTTAGTCTTGGAAAAAGAGCACTTCCCCCGTTTTTCAATCGGTGAGAGTCTGTTGCCTCAGAGCATGGAGTTTCTCGAGCAGGCGGGCATGCTGCAGGCGGTTGTTGAGGCAGGTTTCCAATATAAGAATGGCGCTGCATTTACCCGTGCAGATGATTATGATTGTTTTGATTTTCGACAAAAGTTTTCCTCGGGTTGGGGTACTACCTTTCAGGTACAAAGAGACCGCTTCGATAAAATCTTGGCGGATTGTGCCAGTTCCCGTGGGGTTGAAATTCGTTATGGTCAGACTGTTGTTGCAGTAGAAACGGTAGCGGATGCGATGCAGGTCGACGTTATCTCTGATGATGGTTCAGTGTTTCAGGTTAGCGCCGCATTTATTCTCGATGGTAGTGGCTTTGGTCGGGTTCTCCCTCGTCTGATGCAGTTGGAAAAATCCTCAGCGCTTGCTTCGCGAGTTTCGCTGTTTACGCATATAGAAGACAATATCACCGATACCTCCTTTGATCGGAATAAGATATTGATTACCGTTCACCCAGAGCATCGAAACGTCTGGTATTGGCTAATTCCTTTTAGTAATGGTCGCGCGTCTGCGGGCGTTGTTTTGCCGAGGGAGATGTATGTCGGCCTGGAGGGAACAGAGGGTGAAATTCTTCAGCAGTTCATTGCCGAAGGTGGAATGCTAAAGAGGGTTCTAGAAAACGCAGCGTTTGATACACCTGTAGGTATCATTGATGGTTATTCATGTGATGTTGAAACCCTCTATGGCGAGCGCTTTGCGCTGCTGGGTAATGCCGGCGAATTTCTCGATCCGGTATTTTCTTCCGGTGTTACTATCGCTTTGAAGTCGGCGTCGCTTGCTGCAGAGGTGGTGCATCAGCAGCTTCAGGGGTTGCAGCCTGACTGGAAGGCAGAATATGCGATTCCTCTGATGCAGGGAGTTGATACCTTTAGGGCTTTTGTCGAAGGTTGGTATGATGGTCGCTTGCAGGATGTTATTTTTGCAGAAGATAAAAGTAATCAGATCAAAGAGATGATCAGTTCGATTCTGGCGGGTTACGCCTGGGATACTGAAAATCCTTATGTTCGGGATCCAGATCGCCTGACTACCTTGGCAGAGCTATGTTGCAATGGATTTCGCAATTGAAGACACAGCTGATCAGAACGGGTTGTGTATTACTTCTGCTCTTACTGGCAGGTTGTAGTAGCTTTAGTGCAGTTACCGTTGAGAGTCCGGCTGAGATGTTACTGTTGCAGCCTGCACAGGGGCCTTCACCGGTGTTGCTGACTCAACGTGTAACTTTGAGTAGTTGGGGGCAGCAAAAACAGTTTATTGCGATTGGCCGGTTTACCTATGAGCAGGCTAAACTGGTTGCTTTACTGCCAACGGGGCAGCAGCTGTTGTACCTTGAATTTGATGGAGAGCAGCTGGAACAGCGAATGGTGCCCTCGATTGAACTGCCGGGTAAAGATATACTGGCGCTGATTCAATTCGCGCTCTGGCCGAGCGATGCTTTGCAGAATAATTACCGTTCGGAGCAGGGTTGGAAGATAGATATAACCGATGGACGACGTCAGCTGACGCATAACGATAATCTGTGGTTGGATGTTCGTTACGAAGGACAGCAGATCAATATATATAACTACCTGGCCAAATATCGGGTTCTAATTGAGACCCTTGAACAGAAGGACTTGTTACTTTGAGAGGATGTTACCTCAATGCAATGGCAATGCTCAGCGCGATGGGAGATTCGCCTGAACAGGTCTGTGATTTACTCAGATCTGGTCAGCCGGGATTAACCTTGACTGATCAGTTTAGCCCCGGACAGCAACTCCCTTTGGGGTTGTATGACGGTGAGTTACCAGGAGTTCCATTTAGTGAGCCGAAATGGCAGAGTCGAAATAATCGCTTTGCTTTAGCTGCGTTGCATCAGATGCGCAGTGAAATCGATGTTGCCGTTAAGCGTTATGGGGCTAATCGCATCGGGGTTGTCGTAGGAACGTCCACTTCGGGTATTGGCGATAGTGAAGGTTTTATTAATCAGCGGGCGGTAACGGGACAAGTGCCTGGCGAGTATGATTATGGTCTTCAGGAGATGGGTGCAACGGCGGCCTTTGTGGCGAAGCAGTTGGATGTTAGTGGGCCTGTATTCGGCATATCTACGGCCTGTTCTTCCGGCAGTAAAGCGCTGGCATCTGCTCGCAGACTGCTGCGATCAGGTCTCTGTGATGCCGTGATTGCGGGTGGTGTAGATACAATGTGCTACCTGACAGTACAGGGGTTTTCGTCACTGGAAGCGGTCAGCAAGCAGCCTTGTAACCCGTTTAGCGCTAATCGGAATGGTATCAACATCGGTGAAGCCGCAGCACTATTTCTGGTTACTGCCGAGGCTGAAGGCGTTGAGCTTGTGGGGGTTGGCGAAAGCTCCGATGCCCATCATATCTCTGCGCCAGACCCTTCAGGAGCCGGTGCGGTGAGGTGCATGTCCGCGGCATTAGCAGATGCGGGAATCCCAGCGGAAAAGATTAGCTATATTAACCTGCATGGTACAGCGACACCTCTGAACGATCAGATGGAGTCGAGAGCGGTAGCTGAAGTCTTTGGTACGCAAGTGCGTTGTAGTTCAACTAAGCCCTTTACCGGACACACTCTGGGCGCTGCAGGCGCACTTGAAGCGGCTATCGGTTGGTTGGCGCTGCGGGAGGGGTTTATACCTCCGCATTACTGGGATGGTGACTCCGACCCTGATCTGCCTGCCATCAACCTTGTGGCTGAATCCACGGCAGATGAGCAGCAGGAATATATGTTGAGTAACTCATTTGCTTTTGGTGGCAATAATATATCTCTGATATTGAGGCGATTGTAATGATATCTGAATACCAGGTAGCTGATCTGGTGCCTCACTCGGGGCGAATGAGCCTGTTAACATCAATCACGGGTCATGGTGAAGACTGGTTGTCTGCTCAGGTAGTGATCACTCAGGATTCAATGTTTGCTGATTCGAAAGGTGTACCCGCATGGGTTGGTCTGGAATACCTGGCTCAGGCTATCGGTGCTTTTGCTGGATTGCAGGAGAGGCTCAACGGTGAATCACCCAAGCTGGGTTTTTTGTTGGGAACACGTAAGTATATTTGTAGTGCTGATTATTTTCTGCTTGGTGACCAACTAGAGCTGAAAGTGATTAGGAATATGCAGGCTGACAATGGATTGAGTGCCTTCGAGTGTCATCTGCAAGCGAATAGTTATACCGCCACAGCGAGCTTGAATGTTTTTCAGCCCGAGGATGCGGAACAGTTTTTACAGGGGGCAAGTGAATGAAGGGAACAGTTCTTATTACCGGTTCAAGTAGAGGTATCGGTAAAGGTATCGCACTAAGATTAGCCCGGGATGGCTATGATATTGTGCTGCATTGTCGTTCTAATTTTGCGGACGCTGAACAGGTAGCGGCTCAGATACAGGAGCTTGGGCAAAAGGTAAGGATTCTGCAGTTTGATATTGCTAATCGTGATCAGACTCGCGAAGTCCTAGAGCAGGATACAGAAGAATTCGGAGGCTACTACGGTGTTGTCTGCAATGCTGGTGTAGCACGGGATAATGCTTTTCCAGCCATACCCGGGGAGGAATGGGACGAGGTATTAAGGACCAATCTAGATGGTTTTTATAATGTTCTTCATCCGGTAATTATGTCGATGATCCGGCGCCGAAAAGCCGGCCGAATAGTCACTCTATCATCGGTATCTGGTGAGATGGGTAACCGTGGACAGGTTAATTACAGCGCGGCAAAAGCAGGTATTATCGGCGCGACAAAGGCTTTGGCCGTGGAATTGGCAAAACGGAAAATTACAGTGAACTGTGTTTCCCCTGGCCTGATTGAAACCGAAATGACGGAGCACCTAGCGCTAGATGAAGCGATGAAGATGATTCCTATGCAGCGGGTAGGCAGTATAGATGAGGTGGCCGGTACGGTCAGTTTCCTTATGTCTGCAGATGCTGGATATATTACCCGACAGGTAATATCTGTAAATGGCGGGATGTATTAATGAAGCGTGTTGTTGTAACAGGGATGGCGGGTTTCTCCCCGATCGGAAATGACTGGCAAACGATCAGTGAAAGTCTGAGTGCATTAAAAACGGGTATTGTCAGAATGGATGAATGGGACATCTATGAGGGCCTTAATACCCGTCTGGCGGCGCCTGTTTTAGATTTTACTATGCCTTCCCATTATAAAAGAAAAGACCTTCGCAGTATGGGACGGGTGGCACAGTTTGGTGTTTATAGTACTGAGCGAGCACTCGCCGACGCAGGGCTGCTAAATTCTGAAAAATTGGGCCAGGGGCAGGTAGGTATCGCATTCGGCTCTTCGGCGGGAGATACCAAAGCATTTATTGATTTTGGCAATATGTTGATTAACCATTCATCAGACGGTTTGAATGCTAATTCCTATGTGAAGATGATGGCGCATACCGCCCCGGTAAATATTGGCGTTTATTTTGGTATCCGTGGTCGGGTTATCACTACCTCCAGTGCGTGTACCTCGGGTAGTCAGGGGATAGGTTACGCCTACGAGTCGATTAAATACGGTATGCAACAGGTGATGGTGGCGGGGGGCAGCGAAGGCTTGTGTGCTACTGAGGCGGCTGTATTTGATACGTTGTTTGCCACCAGTGTGGTCAATGATACGCCGGAGCTATCACCGCGCCCGTTTGATAAAGATAGGGATGGATTGGTGATTGGAGAGGGTGGCGGAACGCTGATTCTGGAAGAGCTTGAGCATGCTTTGAATCGGGGTGCCAGCATCTATGCGGAGGTTGTAGGCTTTGGTACAAACTCAGATGGGCAGCATGTTACTCAACCTAATGCTGAGACAATGGAAAAGGCGATGCGGCTGGCGCTGACAGATGCTGGGGTGTCTGCTACCGATATTGGCTATGTCAGTGCTCATGGTACAGCGACAGATCGTGGCGATATCGCAGAAAGCCATGCAACCGCCGCAGTATTTGGTGGTGACACGCCGATTAGCTCACTGAAAAGTTATACCGGACACACCTTAGGTGCTTGCGGTGCGCTCGAGGCCTGGACTGCAATCGAGATGAT
>JAGPUU010000364.1 GCA_018067325.1 Amphritea sp. | reverse complement strand
TGAAGTAGCCGCCAAACTTTTCAAAGTAGTCATATCGCCCTCCGGCTGTCAGGCTGATCTGCGGATTGATCTCCCATATATCCTGGAGAAAGGCGGCGTAATCATTATTGACTATACCCGGCTCAGAGAGCAGGTTGCCCGTGTCAGGAGAGACCAGGAAACCGCTGGCATAGTGATAGTTACGGGTATAAGTAGTTCGCTCTGCTTTTTCATATTGCCAGCTAAGTCCTCCTGCCAGAGTATGCGGACTAAATTGTTTCAGCAGGGTAAGCGATGCGCCAGCCATTGTGCCGTTCTGGAATTCCTCATAGCCTTGGGCCTGAGAGACCTTTTCCAGCTCGTATTCACGGGTATTGTCCTTCTGATAGTAGAAGGTGGTTTCCAGCTGGCCTTCATCAATTGAGCCTGCTTCATAATGTGCAGACAGGCTTAGATTATCACTATCGACATAGGCATCCTGCGTGGAAGGAATGTAGAGGAAGGGCGTTTCGCTACGGCTGTAATCAAGCTGTAATGTTAATCTGGGATAAGGTTGCGCTTTAATATGAATATTACCGAAGCTTTCATCCAAAGGCTGAAGTGAGTCACCTCCGATAAAGCTCTTACGGTCAGAACTAAAAGGCGCGTCCTGGTCAAGATAGCTGGCAAATAGTTGCAGGTTGCTGCTGTTATAGAGAACAGTGGATTTTGCTCGTTGATTATTGCCCGCCTCCAGACTCGCTTCCACTTGATCAATTTCACTGAAGCGGCGGGTTGTAACTGAGATTATGCCGCTAAAAGCATTGGCGCCGTATAAGCTGGATACCGGGCCAAGAATTACTTCGACAGAATCAATGTATTCCAGGGGCAGGTTATCCCCAAGGCTGAAGTGGTTGTAATAGAGCTGGCGAACCCTAACCCCATCAACCATCAGGACCATTTTATCGTTATACCGATTCAGCACTCCGCGAGCCCATACAGAGCGGTGTCGTTTTCGATATTGGTTAATCTGTAACCCGGGAACAAACTGTAAAAGATCGTCTAGTCGACGTACGCCAAAGCGTTGGAAATCATCACGCTGAAAAGTATAAACGGTGCCAGGCGCTTTGTTTAGTTGGGTGGGTATTAGCGATGCTGAGGTGAAAACATCGATGGCAACCAGTTCCTTTAGGGCCAGGTCACTAATGTCTGTCTGTTGCGCATTAGCTAATGCGGGTGCAAAAAGTACAGAACTTATCACCAATGGGATGGCGCTGTTTCTCGACATAAGCTAATCCGAATCGGGCGACCTACAGTTTGTAAGCGGCAGCATTATCAAAAGTAGCCGGCTGTCGTGAAAGCTCCCTTCTTTGTATAAACAGCCAAGCCCGGAGTGGCGTCGAATACCGGGATAAGGGAGAGTACCGCTACGAGCCCATACAGTCTTATTTTTTCGCTCAGATTACAACCGCTAATTAGGTGTATCCGAAGAATTTAATATTGTCTGAATATTGGACGCTGGAGATATCAAAACATTGATGTGAGTCAATAAATGTAATTAATATTTAATATGTGTATCATTTTTTAAGAAGATAAGTTGAAGGATTTATTGTGTTTTTTCTGATGTAGATCAAATATTTAAGGTAGTCGTGGTGTTTTGTGGTCCCGCATAAAGCGATACGCAATATTATTTTAGCTATTGATTTATGTGTCATAAATGGTAGATTTGCCCTGTATTTAAAAACAAAAATAACCAAATCTGAGGTTTTTACTATGCATGACAAACTTGCTAATACAATGGAATTTCCACCAGAAACACCTCAACCAAATATTTACCCTCTGAGCTGGGAAAACAAAACCTCAAAGGCTGAGGAAATCTGGGATGCTTCCCTTCGTGAAGCATGGAATCCAAAGGATCTGCCATGGGATACCTTTGATGTTTCAAGTTATTCATGGGAAGAGCGCGAAGCGATGGCGTATTGGTGGACTCTGCTGTCGGTATTCGATGCGTCAGCGCCTCCAGTCTTTGCTGAAGCCTTCATCAAAACCTATGAAGATCATGAAGAAGATGCGATCCGTCGCTGCTTCTTCTCTGTAACCCGCGATGAGCAAAACCACGAGCAGATGTGTGGTATGGCAATCACTAAATTGTTGGAATGCAGTACCCCGCTGGAATATGAGCCTAAAACGGAGCTGGGTAAGCGTCTGAAGCGCAATACCGCTTGGTTGTATTACAACGGTGGCCGTTATTGGGGCGGTTATAAAAAAGCAGTACCAAAATACAGCCTCGCTGTTTTGTTCAGTTCCTTCCTGATGGGTGAGATTGCTGCGGCAACCATCTTTAAGCAGATGTCCATAAGCTGCGAAGAGCTGGTATTCCAAGAAGCGTTCAAAAACATTGGTCGTGATGAAGGACGTCACATGGCGATCTGTCTGTCTCTGATGGAGCGTGATTATCCGAGCTTGTCTAAGGAAGATAAGAGCGTTATTACCAAGCAGATTCGTGCCGGTTACCTGTTTCTATCAGCGGTTCTGTATGAGCCACCAGCAGAGTTTTGGGATCTTCCAGAAGACTTTATTGCGACACAACGTGAAGCTGAAGAGATTGCTCGTGGAGCGGGCTTCGGTATCCCTTCACACGAAGCGAAGAAAGAAAACTGGCGCGAAGCGATGCTCAACCTGAAAGCGGTTTTGGATAAGTACGATACTCCATTCCCAGCGATTCCAGAAGTCGGTATCACTGGTGAAGAAGTAACTCAGGCGGATCTGGATTCTGCGGATATCATTCCTATCTTCTGATCACCGTCCGAGAGTTAACAAGCAGCCGTCGGACATAATCCGCTCGGCTGCTTTGTTTTATCTAAGAATAAATATGCTGTTACAGGGCTAGCTGATGAAGATCAGAGCCCGGAGGTAAGTATGACTACGATCCGTTTATCCCCGTCAGGTAAAGAAGTTGAAGCTAAATCCGGTGAAACTGTACTGGAAACCCTTGAAAATGCCGGTTATGCCCTGCCGAACAATTGCCGGGCTGGCGCTTGTGGTGAATGTAAAGTAAAGGTCTTGGAAGGCGAGTTCGACCAAGGCCTGGTGATGGATATGGCGTTGTCTCAGGAAGAGCGGGCAGAAGGTTTTGGCCTGATGTGTATGTGTAAGCCGCTCAGTTCGACTCTTGAGATTGACTGGGGCACCGATGACGCGATGCCGAAACTGTTTCCGCCTAAGGAAAATGTCCGCTGCATGATTGTCGATCGGATCGAACGTACCCCTCGTATCGCTGAGATCCGCTTACGCCCAGTTGGCGAAGCCATTCGTTTTTGGCCGGGACAATATGTGAGCTTGACGGATACTACCCGCTCTGTAACACCACGATCCTACTCAATTGCCAACGCTCCTCGTCCAGACGGTGAGATTATACTGCAGATTACACGGGTGCCTGAAGGTGAAACCAGTAACTGGGTGCATGATGAAGTACACCCGGGCACGATGATTAATCTGTCGGGCCCATACGGTACGTTTATCGGCGACCCAAGTACCGATGCTCCGGTACTTTGTCTAGCCGCGGGCACCGGTCTGGCACCGATTATGGGCTTGGCGGATGCGGCATTGCGTCGGGGATACAATAAGCCGGTGCACTTGATGTTCTCTGCCCGAAAAGAGGAAGATCTGTACTGCAAGGGGCAGTTAGAATTGTGGAATGTACGCCATCGTCGTTTCAAGTTTATTCCGACTTTAACCCAGGAAGATAAAGACGGTATTCTCCGTGGTCGTATTCCTAATATTCTAAAAGATCACTATCCAGACCTGTCGAAACATGCGATCTATATTGCGGGTAGTCCTGAATTTGTTGATGCCTGTATTGATGCTGCGAAAAAGCTAGGTGCTGAGGATGATATGATCCATACCGAAGGTTTCTTTGATCAGGCTTTGCCGGAAACGCCTGCGACAGACCGATTAGTCTGACTGTCAGATAATGACAAACGCCGGCCCTGATTTAGATCAGGGTCGGCGTTTTTGTATGGGGCACAACTTTATCGGAGAGCATGATTTTTCGTGCGTCGGACCAATTCCCTTTGTATTCTTGTAGTTAATCATTCTTTCTTAGATGTTGAAGAGGGCTGAAAGGTCACTCCATTCCAATCGGGCTGACCGGGTGTTACAGGTATGGAAACAGATAAAACTGAAATTGCATTTACCACCGCAGGTCTGACCAAAGTTTATGGTGAAGGCAGTGCGACGGTGCATGCTCTTCGAGGTGTTGATCTGCAAATTCCTCAGGGAGAGTTGGTGGTTTTACTCGGGGCCTCGGGCAGCGGAAAATCGACCCTGCTGAATATTCTAGGCGGGTTGGATCAGCCATCCTCGGGACAAGTGAGTTTTTTTGAACAGAACCTGAGTCGCATGGATGATGCTGATCTGACCCTCTATCGCCGCGACCATATCGGCTTTGTCTTCCAGTTTTATAATCTGATGCCAAGCCTTACTGCGCGCGAAAATGTCGAGCTGGTGACCGAAATTGCAGAGAACCCACTTAGCCCGGAAGAAGCTCTGGCGCTGGTGGGTTTGAGTGAACGGATGGATCACTTCCCGGCGCAATTGTCAGGAGGTGAACAGCAACGGGTGGCCATTGCCCGGGCGGTGGCAAAGCAGCCCAGAGTATTGTTCTGTGATGAACCCACCGGGGCGCTCGACAGTACCAGTGGCCGACAGGTGATGGAGGTACTGCAGCAGGTGAACCGAGAATTGGCGACTACGGTCGTTATTATTACCCATGCAGCAACGATTGCGGGCATGGCCGATCGGGTGATCCATTTTGCTGATGGGCAGATCAGAAAGATTGATCTGAACGATCAAAAAACTTTAGCGCAAAACCTTGTCTGGTGAGCATCTCCTTATGCGCATGCTAACCGGCCTCTCACCTCTTGATCGTAAATTACTGCGAGACTTGTGGCGCATGAAGGGCCAGGCGTTGGCGATTGCACTGGTGATCGCACTGGGTGTGCTGATGCTGGTGATGATGAATGGTCTGGTTCGGTCGCTTGAAGATACCCGAACGGCCTATTATGAACGCCATCGACTTGCGCAGGTCTTTGCTCCTTTGCAGCGGGCTCCCCAGTCACTGCTGGCACGGGTAGCCGTACTAGAAGGGGTAACGGCAGTTGCAGGTAGGGTGACGGGTAGTGCTTTGATTAATATTCATGGCCAACCACTACCGTTGAGTGCTCAGGCCGTATCGCTGCCTGATCGGGGCGAGGCCAGACTTAATGATATCTACCTTACCTCCGGAAGGCGTCCCGATCCCTCCCATGAGGATGAGATTATTCTGTTGCAGGATTTCGCCAAAGCCCATGGATTGAAGTCCGGTGATCCTCTGTCAGCAACGATGCACGGTGCCCGTAGAACCTTCAGGATTGTCGGTTTGGCTCAGGCCCCTGAATTTCTATATTCAGCGGCTCCTGGGGAGTTTGTTCCCGATGATGCCCGGTTTGCGGTGATCTGGATGAGCCAATCGGCGCTGGCGGCTGTCTATGATATGAACGGTGCTTTCAATCAACTGTTGTTGGGAACCTCTGCGGACAGTTCCCTGCCAGCGATTCTTGATCGGGTCGATACTCTGCTGGAGCCCTATGGTGGTCTGGGGGCCTATGGGTTGGCGGATCACGTTTCTAATCGTTTTATCGAAGAGGAAATCAGCGGTCTGAGGGTCTCCAGTCGTACGGTGCCGCCAGTGTTTCTGGCGGTAGCGGCCTTTCTCCTCAATATCGTCATTTCCAGAATGATTCAGTCGGAGCGGGAGCAGATCGGTCTGCTGAAAGCTTTTGGTTACAGAGATATTGAAATTACTCTGCATTATTTGAAGTTTATTTTGGTCATCGCTGTGGGCGGGGCGCTGATCGGGTGTTTGCTGGGGGTTATCTCAGGTAGAAGTCTGGCGCAGGTCTATCAAAGTTATTACAAATTTCCTTTTCTGTTGTTTCAGGTCGACCCGATGACCTTTCTGATCGGCGTTCTGGTGAGTATTCTGGCTGCGGCTGCGGGGGGGATGGTGGTGTTGCAGTCTGTTTTCCGTCTCACGCCTGCGGTGGCGATGCAGCCACCGGCGCCTGCAGACTATAGTCGCTCTGCTGCGCTGGCTTCATTTCTGAAACGCTTTCTGGACCAGCCGGGGCGGATGGTTGCCCGGCGATTGCTGCGCCAGCCCGGCAGAGCCGCAGGCGGGGTGATCGGTATCGCGGCAGGGATGTCATTGGCGGTGGCGATGCTCAATGTAATGAGCGCTTTTGATCGGACTCTGGAATTGAGTTTTAGTCTGATCGACCGGAGTGATCTGTCGGTGAGCTTCGTTGAACCGCTATCTGACAAGGTCTTGTATGAGTTACAGAGCATTGATGGTGTTATAGAGGTGGAGCCGGTACGTACCGTTGCTGTTCTGTTCAGCAATGGCCAGCACAGTTACCGGGGGGCTATTACCGGGCTGCCTCCGGCTGTCAGACTTAACCGGGCGCTGGATGTTCGACAGCAAACGATTCCGATGCGCGCAGAGGGGGTTGTGTTGGGAGCCGCACTGGCCGATATTCTCCAGGTGAAGCCGGGAGATATGCTGAGCCTGGATGTCAGAGAGGGGCGTCAACCGCAGTTGCAGGTTCCGGTGACTGGGGTGGCAGACACATTAATCGGTTCCCCCGCTTATATGGCATTGGATAGCCTTAATCGTGTCCTGCGAGAGCCGAATCGGGTATCAGGGGCCTATCTGCGCATTGATAGTGCAAAGCAGGATACAATTTATAGGCAGATTAAAGCGTTGCCAGCGATTGCCGGGGTGAGTCTTAAACAGGAAGCCCGCGAGGCGTTTCAGACGCTGATTGATACCAGTGCCGGCGCGGTGCGTTATCTGATGGCGGCCATAGCCGGGGTGATTACTTTTGGTATTGTCTATAACAGTGCACGTATCGCCTTTGCTGAGCGAGCCCGGGATCTTGCCAGCCTCAGAGTCATAGGCTTTACCCGTGGGGAAACTGCGTTTGTGCTGTTGGCTGAGCTGGGTATCATTACATTGCTGGCGTTACCGCTGGGTGGGCTGTTCGGATATTTCCTGGTATTTGCCATATCTGAAGGTTTCAGTACCGATCTCTATAGGGTCTCGGCGGTGTTTGTGCCGCAAAGCTATGGCATAGCGGCGCTAGCCGTCATTATCGCGGCATTGTTGTCCGGCTGGTTGGTAAAGCGAGATATCGACCGGATAGATCTGGTTTCAGCTTTGAAAGTAAGGGAGTAGTGAGGTTATGGCATCAAAACGGTCGGGTCATTGGTTATTGCTGGGTAGTGTTGCTGTTGTCCTGTTGCTGCTGGTATGGGCGTTTATGCCACGAGCACTGCTGGTGGATATTGGTATTGTCCAGCGAGGCGCTATGCATGAAACCATCGATGATGAGGGTAAAACACAGGTGCGGGATGCCTATGTTGTCTCAACGCCGGTTACTGGCAGGCTATTACGCATCGATGTTGAGCCGGGTGACCGGGTAGTTCAAAATAAAACTGTGGTGGCTCGTATGCTGCCATCCAACCCTGTCGCACTGGATAGTCGCAGTCGTGAACAGGCCCGCGCTGCTGTTTCATCTGCGGAAGCGGCCGTGCGATTGGCCCGGGCAGAACTCAATAAAGCGATGGCCGATACCGAGTTGAGTAGTGCCGAATTGGGCCGCATCAGTGATCTGCAAAAACGGGGAGCGATCAGTGTATCTGCTTTAGATAAAGCCAAACAGACTTCGCGTGCCACCAGCGCTCAGCTGGATATGGCGAAAGCCGCTATTTCAATGCGCCAGGCTGATCTGGCAACCGCCCGATCACAGCTGATTACCTTTGTTCCGGGGCAGGCTGATAACAGTGCTGCAGGCTCTGATGTGATTAATATACTGGCACCGCACTCCGGTAGCATTTTGCGGGTGCTGCAGGAAAGTGAAACGACGCTGCCAGCAGGGCAGGCGATCTTGGAAATCGGCGACATCAACGAAGCGCTGGAGGTGGTTGTTGAACTGCTATCCACCGATGCGGTAAAGGTGACGGCGGGTAATCGGGTGATTATCGAAAACTGGGGTGGAGCGAATGTTCTTGAGGGCGTTGTCGAGAAAGTTGAACCCTGGGGTTTTACCAAGTTCTCAGCCCTGGGCGTAGAAGAGCAACGGGTAAAAACCACCATTCAGTTTGCCAGCGATAACGAGCAGCGTGCCAGCCTTGGGCATGG
>JAGPUU010000358.1 GCA_018067325.1 Amphritea sp. | reverse complement strand
CGAATCGCCCTGGGGAAAAACATCTGACAATAAGGCTTCTGGCAATAAGCCTGCTGCAGGGAAGTCTCCCCGAAAGCGGAGCCCTGAAGCTAAATCAGAGCATGGTTCCCGACAGCGGCCCGAGGCAAAGCCTGAGCATGCTGGAAAAACCCGATTAAGTGAGGCTGAGCTGGAAGTGATCCGCTTATCCAAGAAACAATCGAAAGGTCTGAGTAATAGAGCTAAAAAACGTAAACTGAAGAAGTTGCGGGGTAAAGCTTCGCATAAGTCATAGTATAGAAGTTCTTCTTCTTAGGATTAGTTAATTTTAGGGCGGGTATCATCGATGATGGTCCCCGCCTTTTTTTGTTTTAGGTCATGTCAGGAGGGCTGATTACAGCTGGTTAAAAAGTAATCACTGGTGGCTATTATTAGATGAGATTGGTCATACTTTTGTATGATTCATTTGTTTTGTTTTTTAGCGGCATGGTCCATAAGGACCATATATTAGATATGTTTAATTTGTTGTTTTCATTGGTTTTTTTTGTAATGCCTTGTTTTATATCAATTTGTTTTGTAATCCGTTAAAAGCGTGGTACATGTGTGCTTTATTGTTTGAATATTGCTTGTTTTTTGAACATAATAGCTTCTTAATAGAAGTAATATATGCTGTAGTTCTACATAACTATAAATATGAATTAATACGGATATTGGCTCTCCTGCAAGGTTGCTGGTGAGAGATGCCTTAGGATGAGGTTGGGGGGATGACATGGTTAATAATAAATTAATCCGTATTCTGGCGAATACGGTTTTTTGTTCTGCTTTGCTTTGTTCGGCGCCGTTACACGCCGAAGATCTCGTACAACTCTATAAAGCGGCCTTGGAAGGCGATCCTCAGCTACGATCGGCTCAGTTTGATCACCAGGCTAGCCAAGAAATTATCACCCAAGCTTGGTCTGGATATCGGCCTGAAGTTAATTTTACTTATGATCAGGTTGAGACTACTGAAACGGTAGTGAGTAGTGAAAACGTTGTTTTTAACGGCAAGGAAGCTTCTTATCCGGTTACTACCTGGGCGCTTACTGTTACTCAGCCTATCTTCCGTTATGCCAATTATATTCGTATTGGGCAGGCTAAAACTGAATTACGTCAAGCAGATGCTGAATTGATTAATGCTCAACAGAGTTTGATGTTGCGCGTGTCTGAGGCTTACCTGGAAGCGCTGGCCTCTCAAGATGAACTGGATTTTCTTAATTCAGAGTTAAGTGCTGCGCGTCAGCATTTAAGGCAAGCGAAGGGGCGTGAAAGTGCTGCTGTCGGTCGTAAAGTTGATCGCTATGATGCTGAGGCTCGAGTGGCTTCAGTTGAAGCGGATTATGCCGAGGCGGATGTTGCTCAGAGAGATGCTTATGAAGCGCTTTATGAGATGACAGGGACCGATGTGAGTGACCTTGCTGCGTTGCAAGCTGAAATTGATCTGGTTTTACCTGTTCCTGCTGAAGAGAGGCATTGGTTGGAAAACGCAATGAAGAACAACCCCTCTCTGGTTACTCAGCGAGAAGCGGTGGATGTTGCGCGGCAAGAGGTTAAGCGCCAAGGGGCAGGTCACTATCCTACGTTGGATGCAGTGTTTCGAATTAATGATGCTGATACCGGACAGGGGCTTTTTGGTGGTGCAAATGAGATCGAGACTCAAGAGTTGATGCTGAAGTTTAATCTGCCTATCTATTCGGGTGGATCTGTTAGTTCCAATAAGCGGACGGCAGTTGCCCGCTATCACAGTGCGGAGGAAGAGTTGACTCGTATTCTTCGTGAGTCAAGGCGCCAGTCTAAGGAAACTTACTGGGGCGTAGTGAATGCAGTGAAGCGGGTGAAAGCTTTGAATAAGTCGGTTGAGGCTCAGCAAGCGACGCTTGATTTACGCCGGGCCGCATATGATGCGCGTCTTGAGACCGCTATCAGTGTCTTGGATGCTGAAAGGGATTTGTATTCCGCAAAACGGGACTTGTCTCGTGCCAAATATGATTATCTGATTAACGGACTGCGCCTGAAAGCGCTGGTTGGCGTATTAACTCAGGATGATCTGGTTCTTGTAAATAACTGGCTTGAAGGCTAAGTCATTGTTTTCTTTGTTTTTCTCTGTTTTTACTTGATTCCAGGTAAGAGCATAGCAGTTGTATTTAACGCGGGGGCGTTGCTATGAGTAAGTTCTTTGGTAAGGGTAAAAAGGCGCGTAAGGCGTCTAAGAAAAAACAGAATCTTCAGCTTGAAGCGCTGGAAAATCGGATTCTTTTATCGGCTGATCTAGGTATTACTGCAAATGATTTGCAGCAACCGGAGGGTGTTGAGGTTATTGCCTCGGAACTACAGTTGGATACTATTAGTGCCGGTGAATTTGAGCCTCAGACTATCGCGGTTGATAACTCACTCACCCGTTTAGCTGAAAGCTTGGTTGCTGAAACAGAAGGTGCTCTAGATATTATAGCGACTGAAGCTGAGGTGGCTGCTGAAGTTACAGAACTCTCTCCCGAGTTACTGCATCTTATGCAACAGAGTGTCACTAAAGAAATTATTATACTGGATGCGGCCGTCCCCCAGCTGGAATCCGTGATTAATGAGCTCTTTGCTAATTCTGGAGCTGATATTCAGAAGGTTGTTGAGGCTGTAAATAGTGGCACTACTGATCTGCAACTGACGGCTTCCCCCGCCGCTGAAAGCGCAGGTTCAGAGCAGTCAGCTACTGCTTTGATTGGTCTCTCTATCGAAGATCAACTTCGTTTTAACGCTGAGCGTGATGTCAAAGTGTTCGTATTGAATGCTGAACAAGACGGTGTAGAGCAGATCAGTTCGATCCTTGATTATTTCAATGGTGTTGCTGCGATTCATTTGCTAAGTCATGGTTCGGCGGGTGCGTTGTTCCTGGGTAATACTCAGTTGAACAACCAGCAGTTACGTCAAAATCAGCAGCAACTGAAGCGTTGGGGTAATGCCCTGACAACTGATGGTGATCTGTTGCTCTACGGTTGTGATGTGGCTGGCGATGCCGAAGGTATAGCCTTTATTGAGCAGCTTGCAGTATTGACCGGCGCCGATGTGGCCGCCTCCGATGATGATACGGGTAATGCGGCAGCTGCTGACTGGGACCTTGAGCAATCGGTAGGTCAGGTTGAAACCTCTGCCTTTATCAGTGCTGCAATGCTGGATTCTCTCGATACAACAGGGACCGACGGTGATGATACTGTTCAGTTGATTAGTGGTACTGCCACAGGTCTTAAAGGTGATGATGTATATAAAATCACCTCTACAACTTTGCCAACTGCCAAAATTACTGTGACTGAAAGTAAAGCAGCCGGTAACGATACCCTTGACCTGTCGGCAATAAATGAAGCGCTGACGATTACAATAAAATCCGGTAATCGGATTGATGTGAGTAACGCTTCAGGCGTGAAAATATCGGCAACTAATGTAGAAAATATTATTGGTGGTAAGCAGGGCGATACTTTCATCGTTGAGAAAGGCGCAACTCTCAAGGGTTATATCGATGGAGGGCTGGGTACTAACATCTTGAAGTACACCTCTACGTCTAATGCGTATACCAGTGACGCTGCGATCGATTTCTCTGTCGGTACTTTAGATTCAACAGGTCGTGCTTCTTCTGTTGATGGCTTTGCTGTAGGTGGAGTGAAAAATATTCAGCAGGCTGTTGGCGGTAAGGGAGACGACATCCTGCGAGGCAGTGATAGCGCCGATAACTTGACCGGCGGCTTGGGTGCCGATGATCTTTACGGCGGTGACGGGGCGGATACCCTGATTGGTGGGGCCGGTGATGACACCTATTATTTCTCAGGGACAGCCTGGGGTGGAGATACCATTACAGAGCTGCTGAATGGTGGTTCTGATGCGCTAAGTTTTCAGACTATTACGTCAGCGTTGAATTATTCGATTGCCAGTACCGGTATTACTGTTACGGGTAGTGGGCAGACGCTTTCTAGTGTTGATAACATTGAAAAACTGGTAGCGGGTAAAGGCGCTAATACCTTCACATTTGCTAACAACTGGGCAGATAAGGTAGTCGTTGATGCAACGACCGGTGCGACTGTCGATATCAACTTTGCCGCTGTCTCTACCGACCTTTATTTCACAATAAAGGCGAATGGTACCGTTGAGGTAGCTGATGTGGCCACTCGTACCGGTGGACATCGTGCCATTATTGAATTTGTCGATAATATTATCGCAGGTACTGGAACCAACTACTTTATCTTTGAGGCTGGAGCGAACCTGCCAGGTAACCTCACCGGCGGTGCCGGCACCAATGTTCTTGATTACAGTAAATTTAATCAGACAGTCGATCTGATCAATTTAGCGACTATTCCGGGTGTTACTGGAACGCTTACAGCCGCGGGCAGCGGTGTATTTGAAGTTGTCGGTAGTGCAAAGCAGGATCTGTTAGATGTTGCTACGGGCGGAACTACCTTGTCGGGAATGGGTGGCAATGATTACCTGATCGGAGATGCGAGCGCTGATACGCTATCCGGAGGTAAAGGTAACGATATTATTACCGGTGCCGGAGGTGTTGATGCGTTGATTGGTAACCAGGGCGATGATACTTACTACGTCTCAGATGCCTGGGGCACGGATACTATAACGGAGCTGCGTAAAGAGGGTAGTGACACTATCAGCTTTGCCGGAATGGATGCGCAAACCTCACCGGTTGTCGGTGCTATTACTGCGACTACCAGTGATTTGACGCTGGCGATTAGTTCTGCGGCCTTGACCGTAACGGGAGGGGCGAACACCCTAACGGCGGCTACAGATAGCTTTCCATATATTGAAACACTGATCGGCGGCGAAGGTGATAATAGTTATACCTTTGCTAATAATTGGGGCAAGGGTACTGCGTCTGGTAAAACTTATTACGCCAATAAAATCACCATTGATGATACCAACACGGCTGTTGGTAAGAGTGGAACGCTTAACTTTTCAGCGGTAACTAGCGATCTGGTCTTCACTTTGACTGAAAGCGCTGGTGTGACCACGGTAACGGTGACTACTGTTGTGAGTGGTAAACAGTACAAAGTTATTGCGACGGGTATTGAAAATATTACCGGTGGTACCGGGGAAAATACCTTTGTTTTCAAGGGGGCTGCAACGCTGCCGGGTACTTTGACGGGCTATACGGGCGCCGGCTCTGCTGTATTAGATTTCTCTAAATATGCGTCTGCTGTGACAGTTGATCTATCTACTGTTGCTAATGGCGCGACCACTGCTGCAGGCACTTTGATTGGTACGATCGCTAAGGTTAACGATCTAATTGGTAGTGATTACGCCGATACCCTGACAGGCGATGACCTGGCCAACACGATTGATGGCGGAGATGAAGTAGATACTATTAGCGGCAACGGCGGCGTTGATATGCTTAAAGGTGGTGCCGGTGATGATGTAATGACCGGCGGGGCGGGTAACGATACGCTAATTGGTGGTAGTGGCGCCGATGATATGCAGGGTGGGTTGAATGATGATACCTATACGGAAGACTCCAGCTGGGTGAGCTTAGGGCTGGGTAAAACCGATACTATTACCGATAACGACGGCAATAATATTCTTGATCTGTCTGCTATCAAGAAAGATCTTCAGGTTACTTTTACAGCGCCCTCTTCAGGAACAGGTACTAATGTTTCTGTCGCTGTTGAGCTGCCACTCGCAACAAAAAATAAGATAAATATCTCAGGGGCGGATGCTAACTGGGATATCAAGACCGGCGGTGGAGACGATACGGTTACTGTAACCTCAGGCGCTCTATTTAATGGCGACCTTGATACCGGCACTGGTGTTAATACGCTTGATTACTACAACGGTACAGATGGTAGTAACGGTTATAAGACTGCCGTAACGGTTGATCTGTCGGCAGATGATGCTACTGGCTTTGGGGTTATCACTGGTATTCGGGATGTTTATGGTTCTGATACTACCGGTGGAGACACCCTGACAGGTGATGATCAGGACAATACTTTCTTTGTCGGTCGTTGGACGGATGCTACCGGTAACGAGCACACAATTGATGGCGGAACCGGTAATAACACCGTAAGTTTCGATAATTTCAGTAGTGTTGATCTGTATGTTGATCTATCTGTGCTAGATGCGGGTAATACCTTTAGCTCGGCTTATAAAGATAGTGATACTGGCAATCTAATCGCTAAACTCAGCAATATTGTCAATCTTATAGGCGGCGGCGGTGCTGACCAATTAATAGGTGATGACAATGCCAATCGCCTTGAGGGTGGTGATGGTGCAGATATCCTCGAAGGAGGGCTTGGTAGCGATGTGCTGGTTGGCGGCGCCGATAACGATACCCTACGGGGCGGTGACGGCGATGATACCTACCTGTTTGGTTCTGGTTGGGGCCAGGATGACATCGAAGAAGCTCTGGATGAAGGCAAAGATGTACTAGATTTTGCCGGCGTTGCTGAAAATATTACGGTTAATATCGGTCGCCAGAACGCTAATGCTATCGATATTGATGCTGCTGTTAAAAATGCGATCAGTATCTCTGATGGCGGAGTGGGCGCAGCAGAAAACAAGATTGATCTGGCCGCTGCAACGGGTGGTGATACCCGCTCTCAGGGCTTTAACGTAGAAAAATTTACCGGTCTGAAAGACACCGATACGCTTGAACAAGCAAATGTAACACTGACTGCAGATATGCAAGATCAGTTGATTGCAGGCCTGGAAGCGCTAAAAGCAGTCGTAGAAAATACAGCAACGCTGACTGACCTGACCGGTATACTTAACTTTCAAGTGCCTTTGTTGGGCAATGGTAATGACACGCTGGGAGATCTGTTATCCCCAGGAGCGGCAGATGCTGACGCGGTGATTGCAACGCTGAAAGCAACGATTGTTGCTGAGCTGGACCTGCGTATTGCTGCGATGAAGAGTGCGTTTTGGTTAGGTGACCTTACAGCAAACGATACTAATGATTCTGATACAGATACTTTGCTGGCGCTTACCGATGATGGCTTGGTAACCGGAAATAAACTGTTCAGCATTACCCCCAATACCCGTCTGCTTGAAGTGGGAACCAGCTTTGAGCTGGCATCAACCACCCAGTCACTAGGTTTGGACCTGGGATCTACGCTAAGTGAGATTCCTGGTTTAGATGTAGACCTGTCTCCAAATGTGACCGCAACCGCAGGCATGGCTTTTGCGGTGGGCGTCGTTGAGGCAACTTCTCAGACAACCCCGGAATATTATATTGCGGACCCTGCATTAAGCTTCGATGTGTCGATCTTTGATGATCAGCTCTATGCAGGCATGGATCTTGGCCTGATTAAAGCCGCTATTGGCGGGCCAGATGCTGGAGATCCTAAGGGCGTGCTAGCGCTGGATCTGGGTCTTGCGTTATCGACTGACGGTATTGTCAGTAGTGGTGTGCTTTCATCCGCGACACTGCAGACGCTGTTAAGCCTGGAAATAGACACAGCAACTGGTGTTACAGCTGACCTGCCAGTGGTGGTTGATACTACCGCTCTGGGTATCGATCTGCCCTCTCTACCGGTTATCTCACTGTCTACCCCGACTCTTCCTTCGCTGGGTAGCCTGTCTGATTTAGCCGATTTCTTTGCTTTGAATATGGACTGGGAACTCCCAGATCTATCAGACATCCTGGATCTGAGTAATATCAGTATCGAGCAACTATTGTCGATGCTGAGTAATGGCCTTGGCTTCCTGGTAGATAACTTTGACTTTAACCTGAAGATTCCAGGCATTGATCTGTCGCTGGATGATATTTTTGGCCAGTTGCCGGGTATTGATGGTATTGAGGATATGTTTGCGGATCTGCGAGGCCTGCTTGATGGCTTTAATGCAGATATTGGTTTGCAAGGACTCGAGGTCTGGTTGAATGACCAGCTAGCTGGGTTAATGCCGACCTGGCCAACGGTGAATCTACCTAGCTTCGATCTGGGCTGGGATGGCTTTAATCTTGATATAGATTTTGATTTCAATCTGAATTTGGATGATATTCTTGGTTCGCTATCTCTACCTTTCGATTTAGACCTTGCGGACCTGGGGCTGGATGATCTTGGGCTTGGCGATCTGGCGAATGCGATAAATATCAGTGCTGACGGAGAGTTGGCGGTTGATGCTGAGCTGGATATGGCTTTCGACTTCCAGGTTGCCTTCAAAGAGTATGCAAAAGCGTTTATTGGTGACAGCGCTACCGATATCCAGAGCTATATCTATCTAGGTGACAATACCGGTATTAATCTTGATGCCAGTATCTCGGGTAATAACCTGAATGCTCAGGCGACCATCGATATGCCAGGCGCTATTCCTGATATCGGTTTTGTTATTGCCGGTGGTGCAGCGCTCGCATCTGCTAATGCGAATGTTGGCTTAAATGCCAGTAGTGATGGGCGTTACAGTTTAAGACAGCTGAGTGGCGCAGCGTTCAACGCATCCGCAACCGGCGAGGCGACGATTGACCTACCCATCTTCTTAGGAATTACTGATGCTGGCGTTGGCTTCTTGCCAATGGGTGGTACCGAAGGTGATTTCAACGGTGATGGTTATGCAGACAACCTGCTGCACGCATCGTTTGGTTTTGGTGTCAGTAATACCGGTGGTTTCACTACCGATGATCTGATGGTTGTTAAACCGGGCTTTGGTGGCTTTGGTCTGTTGCAGTGGTTGGATAATCCGCAGAACCTGCTCGATGGCCTAGGTGGATTCTTCGATGGTATCGACGATCTAGCTGACTCCATTGCCTCAATTGAAATACCACTGATCGGCGGTGAGCAGTTCATCTCTATGGCCGAAAGTCTGCGTGATATGCGCACATCGGTGATGGGTACTGGCAGCGATGGTGGTTTGCAGAATGTTCTGCAAGACATGGTCGATAATAATGAAACGCAGGTTTCCAGTGTGATTCTGGGCGCTTTACGCCAGGAGCTCTTTGAGGGCCTGAAAGGTATAGACAACAAGTACCTCTCTTTTGTTACCGCTATTCTGGATGAGAATGGCGAGAAGCAGTACGCCGAAGACGGCAAAATACTGACTAAACAGCCACAGAGCGCCGACGATATTCAGTTGCTGTTGAACGCAGATGGTGAACTTACCTTTAACCTGATGTTTGGCGGTACCCTGATTGGTGACCGTTTAGAATACAATTCCGATGGTAACCTGGTTGCCTGGGATGGTAATCAGCAATTTGTTTACAATAGCCAGGGTGCGAAGATTGTTGGTGATACCAATATTGAGGTTGTAAATTCAATCCTCGACCCTGTTGGTTTACCAATTGATTTCTCTGTGGGTTTGCCAGGCTTAGGACTGGATGCCAACGCTGATATCAATACCACAATGGATTACCTGATGGGCTTGGGTCTTGGCCTGAGCATCACCGATGGCGTGTTCCTGGATACCTCTGGTATCAATGAAAGCGGTGAAGAGATCGCTGTCGATATTGTTGCCGAGCTGGATACCGGTAATGGAGCTATTACCGGTACGCTGGGCTTCCTGCAGATGGACCTTACCGGTGTAGCGAGTCTAGCCGGGCATCTTGGGGTTGATCTGACCGGTGGTGGTGATGGTCGTCTGACTCTGGGTGAAACGCTGGGGCTGTCTATCAATGCCAGTGCTATAGCCTCTGCTGATATTCAAGCAACGGCTTCTACTCTGTTTGACTTCCTGCCTACGATGTCGACAGGTATTGAGTATGAGCAAATTCTAGATGCTAGCTGGAATCCTGATTCCGGTGCGTCGTTTGAGCTGGGTGATCCTGATGTCTGGTTGCGTAATGTTCAGCTGGATGCTGGCTCAATCATGGGCAGCTTCCTGGGTGAGTCGCTGAGTATCATCAAAGAGATTATTGAGCCTATGCGCCCAGTGATCGACTTGCTGACAATGGAGTTGGATTTAGGTATCGCTAAGTTGATGATGATCGACATGGCGTACTTGAAACTGCCAGCGAAGACGGTTGATACGGCAAAGAAAGTTATTCAGATAATCAAGAGCACTATCGAGTTTATTGATGCGATGGACAGTATTGGTGGAATCATCTCTTTCGGTGATTTCCATCTGACGGGTAACTTCTTGGAAGACCCTAATTCACAAGCTACAGAGAGTGAGCTTGGAGCCAATCGTACCGGTCCAACAGGGGGTAATAGCTCAACGAGTACTGCCGCTGCAGGTCCGGATCAGAAAGGCCTGGCTGAAGGTCCTGTAAAACGTTTCCGTCTGCCCATTCTTGAAGACCCTGCTACGGCACTGGGGCTGATTACCGGTAAGCCGGTTGATCTGTTCTGGTATGACCTGCCTGACCTTGATCTTGAATTTACCTATAAGAAAACCTATCCGGTATACCCAGGCTTGAACGTCGGTATTATCGGTAGTGTGGGTGTCGAGACCTTCTTTGATTTTGGTTTTGATACCTCCGGCTTTATCGAATTCCAGGAGTCCGGCTACGCTACGTCTGAGATCTGGCGCATCATGAACGGCTTCTATCTGGATGACCATGGTCTGGAGAATACCGCGAATGACCTTGATGAGGTTGTACTGTCAGCCTTGCTGGGGGCGATTGCATCATTGGGGGTGGGTGGTCTTGTTGAAGCAGGTGTTATGGGTGGTATTGAAGCCAAAATTGGCTTCGACCTGAACGATAAACTAACGCAGTTTGATAATGGCGACCCGATCGGTGATGGTAAGTTCTACGGCTCTGAGCTGATAGAGCGAATCAGTCATGGCCCTCAGTGTCTGTTTGATGTTCACGGTACTTTGACGCTATTCCTGGACGTCTTCCTCTGGATTGGTATCGACCTGGGATTCTCTGAGATTACCCTGTTTGAGGCCACGGAGCGGTTTGTCGATATTCTGCTGGCTGAGTTCAAGTGGGAGTGTGTCCATGCAGCCCCAGAGCATATTGCTGAAAAAACTGGTGATGTGCTGGAATTGAAGTACTACGGAGATGACTCCGCTGGTGCGCATGCTTACACCGTTAAACAGCTGAATAATGAAGATACCCCCAACTGGACGATTGAAACGTTGTTCAAGCAGGGTTTCCTTGATTTCGATTACTACACCTCCACTGAGCTGAGCGCGTTAAGTACGCGCCTCACCAGCTTCGATGGCGAAGATATATTAGTGGTCAGTACCGGTCAGCGGGTTGAAGTTTATCGTGCCAGTGAGATCAAAAAGATCACCACTCAGGGTACCGCCAGTGATGACCATTATCGTATCAGCGGTGTCGATGAGTATGTTGAGACTATCGACCTGAATACCGGTGGTGGCAGTGATCTCGTAGAGATTAATCTGGATGACAAAGATACCGTTGCTGATGCTATCAATGGCATCACTATTAGCTCAGGTAGCGGTAACGACATTATTACCGTTAACGGTGGCGTTAACGACATTATAGCGGGCAATATCATTATTGATGCCGGGTCCGATGATGACCGGATTAAGGTGTCTGCAGCGATTGTTGCGAAGATTATTGCTCAAGGTGGTTCCGGTAACGATAGTCTGCGTTTGGATGGCGAACAGAGTAATTATACTTTCTTCGGTGCCTTTGGTGGCAACGGTCGCGATACCATTATGGGTGGCGACAATACCGACTTTATGTACGGTGACAGCACGCTTGATCTGGGGCAGGTTAATGCCTTTATTACAGCCGCTGAGGCAGCTGCAGCAGTTGCCGGTGCGCCAAATATAGCGGGTACTGCACTTGCAGGTGTGCAAGCTCAGTCCGCGGCTAACATGGGTGGCGCAGATGTGCTGCTCAGCTATGGCGGAAAAGATTATGT
>JAGPUU010000337.1 GCA_018067325.1 Amphritea sp. | reverse complement strand
GACGCTGAAGGCAACCCTGTTGGTGTAACAGCCAGTAGCTTCAACTCTGTATCAATGGATCCAATCCTGGTGCTATGGAGCATAGATAAGGGCGCTCACAGTCTGTCAGCATTTGAGAACGCAGAGAACTTTGCAGTTAATGTTTTAGGCAAGGACCAGGTTTCCACCTCTAACAACTTTGCCAGCCGCGGCGAAGACAAATTTGCCAACGCTGCGTATTCAGCTGGACTGGGTGGTTCGCCAATTCTGGATGAGTATGCTGCACAGTTTGAATGCAAAACCTGGGCGACTTATGACGGTGGTGACCATCTGATTTTAGTAGGCGAAGTTATTAACTACCGCTACAACGACAGTGTAGAACCACTGGTTTTTGCCCGGGGCAGCTATGCCGTCTCCGCACAACATCCAGAAATGGTTAAGGCTTCAAGCCCATGCGAAACGATCGCAGCAGAGGATAACTTTGTAGGCGACTACCTACTCTATCTCCTGCGTGGAGCTTACCAGAGCTTTAGCGCCGATCTCTATCCGAAACTAAAGCAGGAATGTGGCATCAATCCTGAAGAGTGGCGCATTATGGCCAGAATGATTAGCTGCCCTGAATCCAAAATAAACGATCTAACCGAGATTGTAATGCAACCCGAAGTAGCCCTGAGACAATCAGCTGACTGGATGGTAGAAAAAGGCCTGGTTGAATATATCGACAATGAAACCTTGAAGCTAACCGCGCAAGGAACTGAAACAGCTACCAAGATGCAGGCACTGGCTATTAAGGAAGAAGCTGCCCTGCTTGCACAGATGCCAGCAGATCAGGCCGAGCACCTGAAGGCCAACCTAAAAACCCTGATTGAAAAGCTTGGCTAGGTACGTTTTAAAGCGAGCAACTGCCAGTGGGTCATCCGCTGGCAGTTTTTTTTCACCTGACTTTCTCTTATCTGTTAACGATCAGCGGTTAACTCTAAACTTCCTCTGCAAAACAGCGTAAAATGGCCGCCTTTAAATACCATCAGGCCGGAGCTGTTATGAATATCGAAGATATCGATAAGCCTTTAAATAAAGATGATGAAACCGCCCAGACCAAGAATGGTTTTTTGGCACTTGTCTCTAAATTGGTGTTTGAGGAAAAACTACCGGTTCGTTTCATGTACAAAACCGTCCCCGCTCATCTGAATGATACCGGATGGCGAATGTTTACCGGCTATGAAACACCAGAGTTTCTTGAAGATGAAGTGACCAACCTATTACCTGTTGACCTGTCAAAAATGACAGGACTCGACCCCTCGCTAACAGAGCTGGTCGAATACAACGCCGGTACTGTTTGGGAGCGTACCCCGGGCTCAGAAGGATGGGAACGGGTATATGATTTTAAGATTCCAGCCGATCAAGTAGATGTTGATATCACTAATGATGTCGACGATTTTAAGCATTAATCAAAATCAGATCAGATCAGATCAGAAAAAATTGAAGCCTTTCTCTTGAAAGGCTTTTTTTGTCTATAAAAAAGTGAATTAAAGGAGGCTATCGGCTCCCTATTACTTTATCAACCCAGCCCCTGTTTCTCTATTCGGTCCCGATAAAGTTCAGCCATCGGCTCATCAAAACAGCAGAATACCACCTCATTCAAGCTATAACTTATATACAGCTCAGATATGGTTTTAACCGCTATGCCCACCGCCTCTTGTTTGGGGTAGCCGTAGATACCACAGCTAATGGCCGGAAAAGCGACCCCTTTGATACCTCTATCCAAGCACAGCTTTAAAGATGCGAGATAACAGGATTTCAACAATCGGGCTTCATCACGACCACCGCCCTGCCAGATAGGCCCTACCGTATGTATTATAAACCTTGCAGGCAGGTCATAGCCTTGTGTAATGCGCGCCTCTCCGGTGGGGCAGCCTTCAATACTACGACACTCCGCCAATAATTCCGGCCCAGCTGCCCGATGAATAGCACCATCAACACCTCCACCGCCCAACAGCGAGCTGTTTGCAGCATTGACGATAGCACCTACTTTTAAAGTAGTGATATCGCCAACCTCAACCCTAATCACTATCCGCTTCTCCTATTCTAATCGCCTGATAAGTCCAGCACTGGACACCATTACTCCAGTAGTCTGCCGCAAGCCCAGCCTTTAGGCGTAACTGACTGAGAAACTGCTCAGGTTTATTCAGCTGCTCCCAGACAGAAGGAAGGAAGGTTGATCGATGACCATCCGCTTCAAATACCAGCCCATCGACACCCGGCCTTAGCTTGGCAATAAGATCCGCTTCACTACTGACCGGTAACGGCACCATCGGTGTCAGAACTGAAATCTCATATTCAAGAGTCTCTAGTTCAGATTCACTAATGGGTTGAAACCGCTGGTCACGAAAAGCTGCCAGATAGCTATTACGTAATACCGCTTCAACAAGCGAGCTGTTTGCTTCAAGATTACCGATACAGCCTCTTAACTGCCCATCAATCTTTAGCGTTACAAAGCAGGCTCGTGGTTTTTCAAGCCCCGCAGGAATTCGAAAATCAATGGGACGCTCAGGCTCTTTACCTGCCACTCCACGGGCAACTGCACCCCGCGCAAGAGTCAACAGCACCTTCTGTTCCTCCGTGCTATAACATTCAATAGAATGCATAGGATGAATACCCCACTACTCTGTTCGAATCACCCGCTGTATCCCCGGAATTACAATAACTAAGAAACTCCGCCTGAAACCCCTGTTCAGCGGCATAGGCCAACCAGCCATTAAGGGCGTAACAACCACAGGCTTGCTGCGGCTTAATAACAGACTTAAGCTGATTAATTTGCTGGAGAGTTGCCTGATCAATACGACTGGCCTCATCATATTGATGAAAATGGCTCAGATCGCTGCTAACTAATATCAGCGTGCCAGGCTCACGCAGCACTCTGCCTATCAGCGCAGAAACCTCTTCAACCGGAGTCTGCCCTACCAGAATGGGCAAAACGGTATACCCACCATCAAGTAACTGCAGAAAAGGCAGCTGAACCTCCAGACAATGCTCACGGGCATGAGCAACGTCATTCACCACCACCAAGGCTTCATCGGTGAGCGCAGTACTCAGATCACGGTCCAATCTAAGCTGTCCGAGCGGCGTTCGCCACAGATCAGCACTCATCACTGCCATACCCAGCAAAGGGACGCGGTGAGCAGGACCGAGTAAAACGATACGGGATATCATCGGTAGATAAGGCCGAATGCGGTTATAAGCGCTGGCAGCAACGCCCCCTGAATATACCAAGCCAGCATGGGGCACCATAATAGCGACTGGCATGCAGCCCTGCTGCGGATTATCAACCAGTAGCTGGCTCACCATCACAGCAAGTTCATCAGGGTTTTCCGGGTAAAACATGCCTGCGACGGCAGACTGCTTAATTCTCATATACACTGATCCTATAAAAGACAGCAATACACTGAGTATAGTCCTGAGCCGGACGTTAAGCCCTATGACAATCTTGAAGCCGCAACACCCAACTCATTACTGGCACCCTGTTGAAGAAGGACGAGTCCAGTGTGATATTTGCCCCCATCAATGCAAACTAAAAGAGGGCCAGCGCGGTCTCTGCTATGTACGAGGCAATGAGGCTGGGAAGATCGTACTTTATAGCTACGGACGCTCCAGTGGCTTCTGTATAGACCCCATTGAAAAGAAGCCACTGAATCACTTCTTGCCCGGCACGCCGGTACTATCCTTTGGTACCGCAGGTTGTAATCTCAGCTGCAAGTTCTGCCAGAACTGGGATATGAGCAAATCAAGACAGATGGATACCTTAGCCAGTCAGGCTTCTCCAGAAATACTTGCCGACGCCTGTGTTAATACCCGCTGCCGGTCTATTGCCTACACCTATAACGACCCAATCATCTTTATGGAGTACGCCATCGATGTAGCACAAGCCTGTAAGGAGCGAAATATTAAATCAGTGGCTGTATCAGCAGGCTTTGTAATGCCTGAGCCGAGGGTAGCGTTTTTCAGTCATATGGATGCGGCCAATATTGATCTAAAAGGATTCAGTGAACAGTTTTACCGAAAGTTTTGCGGAGGGCATCTGCAAAATGTACTGGATACGCTGAGCTATCTAGTTCATGAAACCCGTTGCTGGGTAGAGATTACCAACCTAATTATTCCCGGTGAAAATGATGATCCTAACGAACTTCAGGCGATGTGTGACTGGATCAGGGATAATCTGAGCGCATATATCCCATTGCATTTCACCGCATTTCATCCCGATTATAAAATGCTCGAGTACCCTCGCACGCCTCTGGAGACTCTGGAGCGCGCCCGAAAAATAGCATTAGACAGTGGCCTTAAACATGTTTATACAGGCAATGTAGCGGCCATCGACAGCGGCTCAACCTACTGCAGTCAATGCGATCAGTTATTAATTGAACGATCTCAATATCAACTGGGACTTTGGAATTTGGATGAGAAGGGTTGCTGCAGCGCCTGCAAAACGCCACTGGCAGGTAAATTTGAAGCCCTTCCAGGTAACTGGGGTGCGCGGCGTCAGCCGATACGCTTTAGCTGAAGCGGCTGACAACTATTCAGAATATTGGCGTAAGAACTGCCTAACCTCTACTACTTGCGTCAACGATCTCATCTCCTGCAGCATCGGCATCGCTTGAGGGTACTCACGGGACATCATCTTCAGCCACTGCTTGATCCGCCCATGTACAAACTTGGGTGCCAGCTGCAGCTCAACCATATCCATAAACTGCTGCAGTAGTACCAGCATCTCATCCCAGCTCAGATGATCGGGATCGTCGCCCCGCTGCAAAGCTTTGATACGCAAACCCAGGTCTGGCGCAGCCACCAGTCCGCGACCAATCATTACATCATCACAACCACTAACCTCACGACAACGCTGATAATCCTGCCAGCTCCATACCTCGCCATTAGCTGTGACCGGAATAGACAGATGCTCTCTTATCCTTGAAATCCACTCCCAATGTGCCGGTGGGCGGTAACCCTCCTCTTTCGTTCTGGCATGAACCGTAAGACCACTAGCCCCGGCGTCAGCAATGGCTGAGGCATTCTCAAGTGCCAGGGATTTATCACTGTAACCTAAGCGCATCTTGGCCGTCACCGGGATATGACCCGGCACCGCCTGACGTACCCACCAAACGATCTTGTGCACCAGCTCAGGTTCATTTAGGAGAATAGCTCCCCCTTTGCTTTTGTTGACAGTCTTGGCCGGACAACCAAAATTTAGATCGATGCCATTAGCCCCGATACTCACTGCTTTACGTGCATTTCCAGCCAGAATTTGGGGATCACTCCCCAGCAGCTGCAATACCACCGGAGTACCCGAGCTGGTACGGCTATCATTGAAAAGTTCAGGACAGATTTTACGAAATACTTTAGCAGGCAACACCCGTTCAGAGACCCGAACGAACTCCGTGACGCACTGATCTATTCCGCCGACCCGGGTTAGCATCTCCCGCATCGGGGCATCAACAACACCTTCCATCGGCGCCAGCACTATCTTCACGTTCGCATCCTGATGCTAGAAAACAGATCACAACAACCCATTATCTTATTGATATATAAAATAAAAAGCCCGCACCGATCTACATCAGGCGGGCACTTTAAAACATAATACTTCAGATAGCAGCCAGTCCCAGCTGCAGATCCCGTTTAATATCTTCAACCGACTCCAGCCCAACTGAAAGGCGTATCAGATTATCTTTGATTCCAGCCTCAGCCCTGGCCTCAGCACTCATACGTCCGTGAGTAGTGGTTCCCGGATGGGTAATTGTACTCTTTACATCACCCAGATTAGCGGTGATAGAGATCATCTTAGTCCCATCAATAAAGCGCCATGCAGCCTCTTTATCTCCTCTGACTTCGAAAGCAAGTACACCACCAAATGCCAGCTGCTGATGCTTAGCCAAAGCGTGCTGCGGATGATCTTCTAAACCGGAGTAATAAACTTTATCGATTTCAGGTTGCTGACTCAACCAAAGCGCCATTTCGAGCGCACTGGCACTATGAGCCTTCATACGCAGATCAAGCGTTTCCAAACCTTTCATAAAGACCCAGGCGTTAAACGGACTCAGACAAGCCCCGCCGGTACGGATAAAGCCATAGACCTCTTCCATCTCTTTATCACGCCCAACAACAACGCCGCCTACACAGCGTCCCTGTCCGTCCAGATACTTAGTAGCCGAATGAACGACGATATCAGCACCCTGCTTTAAAGGTTGTTGTAGTGCGGGTGTACAGAAGCAGTTATCAACCACCACTAGCGCATCAATATCATGCGCCAACTTAGATACCGCCTCAATATCACCCAGTTCAGCTAGCGGGTTAGACGGCGTCTCTAAAAAAAACATCCGGGTCGCTGGAATTATCGCAGCAGACCAAGCATTAATATCGGTAGGATCCACATAAGTGACACTGATACCGGTGCGGCTGAGGTACTTATCAAAAAGCGATACTATCGACCCGAATACGCTGCGGGAACAGATCACATGATCGCCCTGCTGCAGTAATGAGAGACAGGTACTCAGGATGGCAGCCATACCTGAAGATGTTGCTACAGCACGCTCAGCGCCTTCAAGCGCAGCCATACGCCTTTCAAAAGCCTGCACTGTCGGATTGGTAAAGCGGGAATAGATATTGCCTTCTTCTGCTCCGCCAAAACGCGCGGCAGCTTCCCGGGCAGTAGAATAGACAAAGCTAGAGGTCGGAAAGATAGCATCGTTATGCTCACCTTCATCACTCCGATGCTGCCCAGCACGGATAGCCAGGGTGCTGAATTCATAGTCAGCATCCTCAAACTGTATCCGCTCCGGACGTTCAAAATTGGACTTGGACATCTGCCATAGTTCCTGTAAATAGTTCCCGGAATTAGTTTCCGTAATTACAACACGAACACTACCTACTTAACCTAGATCGTCGCGTGCAGGTCAGCATTCTGATTGGTAGACGATTTTTTACTGCCGCCTTTAGCATTATCATTCCGCTCATCTTCGATGCGCTTAAGATAAGCATCATCAATATCACCGGTAATATACTGGCCATCAAACACCGATGCATCAAAACCTTTAAGGGAGCTATTACCCGCCAACAGGCAATCTTTCAGATCATCAAGGTCCTGATATAACATCCAGTCAGCCCCGATCTCTTCACCCACTTCATCATCGGTACGACCATGCGCAATCAGTTCTTTAACCGATGGCATATCGATGCCGTACACATTTGGATAGCGAACCGCTGGCGCTGCAGATGCAAAATAAACTTTCTTCGCACCCATCTCACGAGCCATCTGAACAATCTGCTTAGAGGTAGTACCCCGAACAATAGAGTCATCAACCAGCATTACAACGCGATCTTTGAACTCAAGTTCAATCGGGTTGAGTTTACGGCGAACAGATTTAGCCCGCTGGGTCTGACCCGGCATGATAAAGGTACGGCCGATATAGCGATTTTTAATAAAACCTTCGCGGAACTTAACGCCCAGATGGTGAGCCATCTCTAACGCTGAGGTGCGGCTGGTATCAGGAATCGGAATGATGACATCGATATCATGATCCGGACGCTCACGAACAACCTTCTCAGCGAGCTTTACCCCCATACGCATGCGGGATTTATAGACATTAATTTCGTCAATAATCGAATCCGGACGAGACAGGTAGACGTATTCAAACAGGCATGGATGCAATTCAGAGGACTCAGCGCACTGCATAGTTTTCACATCGCCGTCCTGAGAGATAAAGATAGCCTCACCAGGAGCGATATCACGCACCAGGGTAAAACCCGAAATATCCAAAGCGACTGATTCAGATGCCACCATATATTCGAATCCGTCAGAAGTTTCCTTCTGACCATAAACAAGCGGACGAATACCATGAGGATCACGAAACGCGACAATGCCATACCCGGTAATCACCGCCACTACGGCATAACCACCACTACAGCGACTATGAACAGTTTTAACCGCAGTAAGAATATCGTCAGCCGTCGGAATCAGCTTACCGATCTGCTGTAGCTCATGAGCTAGAATATTCAACAGCACTTCAGAATCTGAAGTGGTATTGATATGCCGCAGGTTCTCTTTACGCATCTGCTCGCGCAGATCCGCTGTATTGGTCAGATTACCGTTATGAGCCAATGCGATGCCATAAGGCGCATTCACGTAGAATGGCTGGGCTTCTGCCGAACTGGAACTACCCGCCGTAGGATAACGAACGTGACCAATACCCATGTTGCCCATTAGGCGCTTCATGTGCCGAGTACGGAACACCTCGTTTACCAGACCATTATCCTTACGCATAAAGAAGCGATCTGCTTCACAAGTCACCATACCGGCGGCATCCTGGCCTCGGTGCTGTAGCACTGTCAATGCATCAAAAATAGTCTGATTTACATTAGATTTGGCTACGATGCCAACTATACCGCACATTTAAGCTACCTCAGGTATTAGGTTAGATACAGCAAGTATAAATTAAAAACTGATTAACTATTAGTTCCACTAAGATTCCAGATCATCTGGCCAATCTCAGCAGCGGTGTCTCGGGTCCAGGATTCCATCAGTAAAAAATGGGGAATCAACTGAGACTCAGACCACCAGGTATCTTGAGTAACCGGTGTACGCACCAGTAACGCAGAGATTACAATTACAATCAGAGCTCCTCTGATAACACCAAAACCGATGCCTAAAACCCTGTCGGTACTGCTCAACCCGGTCGCACTGACCAACATATTAATGAGGTTATTAATCACGGCGCCGACCATAAGTGTGGCGATAAAGAGAAGAATAAAGGCTGCACCAATGCGTAGCGAGGGAGTCTGGAGAAGATCATCCAGCAGCGTACTCAATGACGGGGCAAATAATCGAGCAACAATAAAGGCGGCAACCCAGGTGACCAGCGACAGCGCTTCTTTCACAAAACCGCCACGCAGGCTATATAGGCCAGAAATTGTAACGATGCCGATAATTGCCCAATCGGCCCAGTTTAGTACCATTCCAGATCTCTACTTCAGGGTCTAAAATTAAGAGCAGGATTCTACCAGAGCTATTACCGTAACCCAACGTTTATCGTGTAGTAAAACGGACAATAATGCCATCCAGATCGAACTCTTTGTGGATATTCTGCTGTAACTCGGTCAGTCGAGTTTTCTGAATATCCGGCCCGACAAAAACTCTCACCAGATCTCCAGTCTTACGAATATAGACCTTATAACCCGCTTTGATCAGCTTTCGTCGCAAACCCTTTGCATTATCCTCATCTTTAAAGCTGGCTAACTGAAGACTCCAGGCAACAGGGACACCTTGCTGATCGAGCGCTGGCGGGTCTTCGTGCTGCTTAATTACTGGTTTTTGCTTTGCCACCTCTTCAGCTACCTTCTTAGGCATTACCGCAATAGTAACTGGCGCTGAAGGCTGTGCGGGGGTAGTCGTATCCGGTAGCTGCTTATTATCCTGGGTTATCGTCACCAACTCCGGCTCAAACGGCGGCGGTGGAATAGCACTTTCGAGCTGACGCTCTCGATAACCAGCACCATCAAAAAAAATCGGGATCAGGATTACTGCTGCCAAAATAAGTATTAACGCGCCGGCAAGACGCTGTTTAAAGCCGTCATTCACTATTCTTTATCATCCATATTTAACGCTGTTAATGCAGCGCTTACGGTAAAAAACGAACCCGCTATAATCACTCTATCACCGGGCTTAACGTCTGCTTCAACAGCCTTAAGTGCGACCTGAACAGTATCATAAGCCGACTGAGGAGTAACGTTAACCCCCTGCTGATTGAGATTTTCGCTTAGCGCCAGCGCACTCTGTCCACGGGGAACATCCAAGCCGGCCAGATACCAGCAATCAACAATCGGCTTGAGATGACGTAACACCTCATCGATATCTTTATCAGCCAACATTCCCAGAACCATTAGCGTTCTACCCTCAACAGGTTTGGAGCACAACTGTTCTGCCAGGTACTCCGCCGCCTCGGGGTTATGAGCCACATCCAGAATATAATCTATTCCGCTGATAGAAACGATCTGCATCCGCCCCATCAGAGAGGCCGATTTAAGACTGAGACCAAGGGAAGCTGACTGAGGCATCATATCCAGTAGCTGTAGCACCTGTATAACAGTGGCTGCATTTGCCTCAGGTAACGTTAGCTCTGGAAGACCGGAGATCTCAAACAATGATCCATCTACCTGCTTACCCTGCCAAATCCAGCCCTTATCATCCTGCGGAACAAGATTAAAATCCCTGCCGCGCAGATAAAGCTCAGCACCAATCTCATTGGCGTAAGAGACCAGTTGTTGCGGTGGATTAGGATCACCGCAAACGGCAGGACAGTTATGACGGTAGATACCAGCTTTTTCGTAACCGATCTGCTCCCGATCGTCCCCCAGCCAGTCAACATGATCAACCGAGACAGTTGTCACAACCGAAATCTCAGCATCAACAATATTGATGGCATCAAGCCGGCCACCGAGACCCACCTCAAGCAACATAACATCGGGTTGCTCAGTCGCAAAAACATGCAAGGCTGCGAGGGTATTATATTCAAAATAGGTAAGCGGAACGCCACCCCGACACTGCTCAATAGCCTCGAAAGCCCGGACAATCAAAGTATCGCTGACCGGCTGACCACCGAGCTTGATCCGCTCGTTGTAACGCAGAAAGTGAGGCGAGGTGAAGCAGCCTACTGATTTACTATGATCCCGAAGCACCTGATCCAGCATCGCAATCGTAGAACCTTTGCCGTTAGTGCCTCCGACAATAACAATACGACTGCTGCTGAAATCCAGTGCCATCTTAGTAAACACTTTACGCAGGCGGTCCAGCCCCAATTCAATTTTATCGACCGGGTGACTGCTTTCGATCCATTCGAGCCACTGCGGCAGGGTATTAAAGTGTACTTCGGACATAGTGCGTCAATTTATTCCAGACAATAAAAAGGCCGCCAAAATTAATACAGCGGCCTTCTTTAAGGGTTAATATCAGACCGAATCAGAAGCCGGTGCCGAAACTGCAGGAAGCCCCTGCATCATGCGCAACATCGAGGAAAGTCGCTCACGCAACTCACCACGACTAATGATCATATCTATCTGACCATGCTCAAGCAGAAACTCACTGCGCTGGAACCCTTCAGGTAATTTTTCACGAACCGTCTGTTCAATAACACGAGGGCCTGCAAAACCAACCAAAGCACCAGGCTCACCTATATTGAGATCACCCAGCATTGCCAGCGAAGCCGAGACACCGCCGTACACAGGATCGGTCAGAACAGAGATATAAGGTACACCTGCCTTCTTCAGCTTCTCAAGTGCAGCGCTGGTTTTAGCCATCTGCATCAGCGAGAACAACGCTTCCTGCATTCGCGCACCACCACTGGCAGAAAAGCAGATCATTGGGATCCCCTCTTCTAGTGCAATATTGGCAGCACGTACAAAACGCTCGCCGACAACCGCACCCATAGAACCACCCATAAATTTAAACTCATAGGCAACCGCAACGATCGGCAGCCCATTAACCTCACCACGCATGGCGATCAGAGCATCTTTCTCACCGGTCGCTTTTTGCGCGGCGACCAAGCGATCTTTATACTTTTTGGTGTCACGGAACTTCAAGTGATCAACCGGCTCAATTTCAGCACCGATCTCACGCAATGTGCCTTCATCCAGAAACGCATTCAAGCGAGTCCTTGCCGTAAGGCGCATGTGGTGGTCACACTTAGGACAGACATTAAGATTTTTTTCCAGTTCCGGGCGATACAATACAGATTCGCACTTCGGGCACTTTTTCCAAAGACCTTCTGGAATATTGGTACGCTTCTTTTCAGAACGCACCAAAGAGGGAACAATTTTATCCAGCCAGTTACTCATTATTACTCCAGCTTCTGCCTACGGCAGCCTTATTTATCCATTGCCTGACGCATACTAGCAGTTATCGCTGCAACTGCATCAGGGATCTTATCTTGATCGCCGGCAAGCTCGGCAATTTTATTAACCAATACGCTGCCCACAATGACTCCGTCAGCGACTTCTGAAACAGCTCGAGCAGACGCATCATCACCAATACCAAAACCAACACCTACTGGCATATCAGTATGCTGGCGAATCATTTGAAGCTTTTCTGCCACCTCAGCAACATTCAGCGATGCGGAACCTGTAACCCCTTTGACTGATACATAGTAGACGTAACCGCTGCCAGCGGCGCAGATCAATTTAACCCGCTCCACCTCTGTTGTTGGTGCCAACAGATAGATAACATCAATATCAGCAGCCTTCATAAGCCGGTTAAATTCACCCGCTTCTTCTGGAGGTAGATCAACGGTTAAAACACCGTCCAGACCTGCCACTTTGGCTTTCTCGGCAAACACCGAGTAACCCATTACCTCAATTGGGTTCAGGTAACCCATCAATACAACAGGCGTGGTCTGGTCGGTCTGACGAAAGTCAGCGACCATATCCAGCACATCGGTAAGACGAGTACCATGCAACAGGGCACGCTCGCAGGCCAATTGAATTACAGGACCATCTGCCATCGGATCAGAGAATGGGATACCCAATTCCAGAATATCAGCACCGGATTTGACCAGCGCATGCATCAATGGCACGGTTACTTTAGGACCAGGGTCACCCGCTGTCACAAACGGAATCAACGCTTTACGGCCCTGGCTTTTCAGATTATTAAAACACTCAGTAATACGACTCATCTTAATCTTCACTCAGTCAGGGCTAAAAGTTAATGCCATCGATTTCAGCAACAGTATGGATATCTTTGTCACCACGGCCTGACAGATTAACCAGAATAATCTGATCTTTGTCCATTGTTGGCGCCATCTTCATCGCTTCAGCCACTGCATGACTGGATTCCAGTGCTGGCATAATGCCTTCTGTCAGTGTCAGATGACGGAAAGCATGCAATGCTTCATCATCATTGATCGCGGTATATTCTGCCCTACCGATATCCTGCAGATAGGAATGCTCAGGCCCTACACCCGGATAATCCAGACCCGCTGAAACAGAGTGTGTACCAATAATCTGACCACCATCATCTGACATCAGACAGGTACGGTTACCGTGTAATACACCTGGGCTACAACCTGCACTCAGCGGTGCTGCATGCTGACCGGTTTCGATACCATAACCACCCGCTTCCACCCCTATCATCCGCACATCTGCGTCTTCGATGAATGGATGAAACAATCCAATGGCATTAGAACCACCACCCACACAGGCGACCAATGCATCTGGTAGCTTGCCTGTCTGAGCCAAACATTGTTGACGAGCTTCACGACCAATAATGGACTGAAAATCACGCACTAATTTAGGGTACGGATGCGGACCTGCCGCGGTGCCAATGATGTAAAAGGTATTATCAACATTGGTAACCCAGTCACGCATCGCTTCGTTCATCGCATCCTTCAAAGTACGAGTACCCGAAGTAACAGAAACCACTTCGGCACCCAGTAACTTCATCCGATAAACGTTCAGCGCCTGACGACGAATATCCTCTTCGCCCATATACACCGTACATTCAAGACCCAATCGGGCGGCAACAGTTGCGGTCGCAACACCGTGCTGACCCGCCCCTGTCTCTGCGCTAACCCGAGGCTTGCCTGTGAACTTAGCCAACAGCGCCTGGCCAATAGTATTGTTTACTTTGTGCGCACCCGTATGGTTCAGGTCTTCACGTTTCAGATAGATCTGAGCACCGCCCAGCTCCCGGGAAAGACGTTCCGCATGATAGAGCGGAGACGGCCTGCCTACATAGTGGGCAAGATCGTAGTCAAACTCGGCCTGAAACTGTGGAT